>JBCDCL010000235.1:0-5492 GCA_039182175.1 Planctomycetota bacterium | reverse complement strand
TTGATAACGCTCGTCTGCCTTCTTGCTCATCATGCGGCTGCAGATATCGAGCAACGAAAGCGGCGCGTCGGGCCGGAATTTCAGTATCGACTCGGGCTCTTCGACTTGGTGCTTCAGCAGCCGTTCGGAAATCGTCCCCTCGGGGAAGGGCGGCTTGCCGACCAGCAGGAAGTAGAGCGTGCAGCCCAAGCTGTAAACATCGCTACGAGCATCGGCGCCGTGACTGTTGAGAGCTTGCTCCGGCGCCAAATAGTCCGCCGTGCCGAGCACATTCTCATCGTTAGCAAGCGTCAACGACGTCTCCTCGTCATTCGCCAGCTTGGCGAGCCCCATGTCGAGGATTTTCACGGTGTTGCTGTTGTCTAGCAAACAGTTGGCGGGCTTGATGTCGCGATGCACGAGGCCCATCTCGTGGGCGTGCTGCAGGCCGCTGGCAGCTTGGGCGATGTAGTCGGCTGCCGTCTCGTAAGCCAACGGGCCGCGATCGCTGACCAACTGATGCAAGTCGCGGCCTTCGACATACTCCATCACGATGTAATGGACGTTGCCTTCGTTATCGATGTCGAACGCGCGAACGATATTCGGATCGTCTAGCCGTGCAACCGCTCGGGCTTCTAGCTGGAAACGCTCCAGATACGAGGCGTCTTTTACGCGAGCCGTCGGCAATACTTTGATCGCCACCCGCCGCCGCATCATCACATGCTCGGCCAGGTAGACGCTACTCATCCCGCCCTTGCCGATTTGGCCGAGCAGCTTGTACTTGCCTAGGCGGAAGCCCTTGTGCTTGCCGGCCAGCAACTTTTCCGACTGCCAAGAGGTCAGCAGTCCAGCTTTGATGAAGAGATCCGCGAGCGCTTCTTGGCTCTCTGGGAGCGTACCGCCAGATTTGGCTCGCTCTTTCTCGAGAAACGCCTCGAGGCGTTTTTCTTCGACGAGCCCGCTCCGTTTGATCAGTTCGAGCAGCTTGTTAGCGGTCAGTTCTGCCATCCGTCTCGTTTGTCCGAGGCTCGCCAATCACAGCGGCAGCGTGTAAACGCTTCGCCAAGATCGATTCGCCCGTATCTACGAGCCCACTGGCAAACACCTCTACCCACAATTTCTCACCGTCGAAATTACAACGGTCGACGAGAAATCATTACGTGCAGCGGCCGTTGCCCAGGGCCGTGGAGTGTCCTCCTGACTAAACGCTGGGTGTCGCTAGCCCGATGCTATCACGCTGTTCCGGCGAGCGTGAAGCGAAAAGCGGACGAAGACGCCCAAAAAGCAATGAAAAGCAGGAAAAAAGGCTTCGCAGGGGGTTCCTGGTGGCAGTGAGGCCAGCCGCTCGAGCGCGTTTGCGAAGAGGCCAAACTCACTACCTTCCACTCTAACACTAACTCCCTAAAGCTGCCAGTTTCTTTCACTTACGGCGACGAGACGCCCCAGTTCGCCGCCGTGCCGAGACCGCGAGTTGCCAGTGGCGAAGGTTGTGCCGATTTTGCGGCTACTCTCGCCCGTGAAACTTGCTGATTAGCTGTTCGTCGAAGTAGTTGGTCGCCATTCCCGCATCGACGACAATTCGCTGGCCGTTGATGCCAGACGAGCGGCTACTGAGCAGGAAGGCGGCCGCAGCGGCGGCTTCTTCGGTCTGCACTGCCCTGCCCCGCAGCGTGGCGGCCTCGGCGTAGAGATAGGAATCGACGTAGCCAGGAATACCTGCCGAGGCACTGGTCTTGAGCAGTCCCGGCGCCACCGCGTTGAACCGCACGTTTGAAAACTGGCTGAACGATTTCGCGAGAAAGACAAACGCCGAGTCGAGGGCCGCCTTCACCGGCGCCATGAAGCCGTAATTCTCGCTCGCCATCGTCGTGGTCGAGATCGAGATCGTCACCACCGACGCATCGTCCGCCAGCGAGTCCTTCAGTGCGTTTGCGAGTGCGACCAGCGAATAGCACGAGATATCGACCGTCCGCAAAAACGCCTGCTTGCTCGTTTCGTGAAACGGCTTGATGCCCGTCTCTGGCGTCGAGTCGCTGTAGTCGGCAAACGCAATCGAGTGGACCATGCCATCGAGCTTCTCGCCCCGCTCGGCGATGTCACGGGCGAGCTTGGCGATCTGCTCTTCGTGCTCGACATCACAAACGAAAATGTCGTCGGCCGAGCCGACCAGCTTTGCTACCTGCTCGCGGCGGGCATCGCTGCGGACGGAGTACAGCACGCGGCAGTCGGCTTCGGTCAGCAGCTTGGCGATATGCCAAGCGACGCTCTTGCGATTTGCCACGCCGCACACCAGCACCGTCTTGCCAGCGAGCTGGAGGAAATCAGCTGGCATCGCCACTCTCCGCCTGCGGCGCCGTCACCGTGCACGCCAGCTCAAGCCGCGCCGCCAGCTTGCCGGTTGTCGCGTTAGTAACCTTCGCCTTCATGAAGTAGGCATTGGCGAGCCGCTCAGTCAGATCGCACTCGATTTGAATCGTGTCGCCCGGGTGAACCATCGCCCGAAACTGGACATTGTTCAGACGTGTGGCGACCGGCACCCCGCCCGGGATTTCACCTTCTTGCGTCCGCTTGGTAATGTCCGACAGCAGCACCGCCGCCGACTGCAGCGCCGCCTCGCACAGCAGCACGCCCGGCGTCAGCGGATACTCTGGGTAATGCCCCTGATACCAAAACTCATCGCCAGTGAAGGTCTTGTGGCAGACAATCCGCTCGTCCGACTGCTCGACAACCTCGTCGATCAAAAGAAACGGCGGTCGGTGCGGTATGGCGGCTTGGATTTGTTCGAGAGACATCGAGGCAAACTGAGTTAGTGAATCGTTTCGCTTGCACGCTGATAAACGTCTTTTTCGATGTTTGGGAGTTCGTCACTTACGAGCCAACTCAGTAGTTTATCTGGTTCATCTTCGACAAGAGCTAGCACAATATGGTTTCGAACGCCACTAAACGGATGGTCGCCTGACGGATTGCTTGGCATCGTAAAGTCGTCTGGGCCGACAAAGTAAAAGTACTGATCGAAGTGGAGCTCGTCGCCAACGAATCGGACATTGTTAATAACACTTTCCCAAATTGGATTTTCTGGAAATCCGAGGACGACCTGATTCGCTGAGTCACGACGGATTAAGATTCCCACTTCTCCATTAATCGCCCATTCACCGACAAACGCATCAGCTTTGGGATACTTAGTGACGACTGGCGAAGAGGCTACTCGCTGTACCCTATTCGTCGACTGGCTACACCCACTAGCTACGCACGCAGATAAGCACACGATGAATAGCACTAGGTGAGACCGATAGCTTGCTGACCTTGTTAGTCTTTTCATCGTGCCACTTGATTCGCGTTCATAGCCAACTCGAGTACTTTCACCCCGCCGCCATGTCTTCCACCACGGCTTGCTCCGCGGTGGCGGTGCTGGCGGAGCTGTTGGTCATGAGGTGGTTGTCAACTTCGTTGGCGACGATCACGCCGTAGTTCATCGCGCCTAGCCAGCCGCTCATAATGATGCCGACGCTGCCGGCGTGGTACAGGCCCCCGATTTGCTGCGGCAATGCTCGGCTAACGGCAAGGCCCTCGAACTTGGTGCCAAAGCTCGCGCCTGCTGGGTGATGCGTGTAGTGCTTGAAGCTGCGGGGCGTCGATGCTTCGACATGCACGGCCCGCTGGCGTATGCCCGGCAAGTATTTGTCGAGGGCGTCGAGCGTTGTCTCGCACAGGTCGGCCTTGCTGGCTTGGTACTCGTCGTCCGGCAAATCGGCCCAGTCGTGGTAGTGGGCATTCGTGCTGCTAACGATCAAGCACCGCGGCTTGGCCTGCGGCCGCGTCTTTGGGTAGTAGAACGAGTACGTCCGGCTGGTGATGTCGCGTGACAGCAGAGCTTCGGTGCGAAACTCTGGCGCCGTGCTGCTGAAGAGCAAGTCGCCCAGCTCCTGTACGTCGAGCAGGTCGTCCTCTTCGAGGGCCATGTAGACCTGCGTGCTGCTATTGTTCAGCCGTACGGCTTTGGCCTCGTCGATGAAGCCGCGGTCGAACTTCTCCTCGCCAACTAGGCCGAAGATCGTTTGGCGAATGTTGGCGTTGGACACCACGGCATCGCATTTGATGGTCCGCCTATGGCCTTTCGACTCGATCTCAACCGATTCGACCCGCTCACCGCTGACGTTGATCATGGTGACGTCGCAGTTGATGCGAATATCGACGCCCGACCTCTTCAGCTCTGCGTCCATCTGCTTGATGAGCAAATCGGTGCCGCCCTGGAACGTGAAGACACCCTTCGACATGAAGTTGCTAAAGACAATGCCGTAGCTGATCGCCGGATCTTCGAGCGTCGAGCCATTGGCGTAGGTGATCGGCTCCATCAGGAGACGAATCACATCCTCGCGGCCGGGGAAAAACTTCTCGAACAACTCGCCGGCAGTCATCTCTTGGTCGTCATAGAAATTCATTCCGCGGGCAGTATCGAAGAAGTCGTGCACCGTTTGCGGCTCGATGCCAAACCGCTCGATGAGTTGCTTCGTGAAATCTTCGCGGGTGAAGCTAGTCCACATCGAAAACATCGGGTTGTCGAAGCGGACGCCATCGAGCTGTACGATCGAGTCGGCAATCTCTTTGGACCAGTACCGGCGGCAACTTTTGACCATGCCGTACGGAAAGCCGTGCAATGAGATGTCGAAGATGTGGCCGCCGGGGCGTTTGAACCAAGTGGCCATGCCGCCCAGTTTGTAATGCTGCTCAAGCAGCAGTACGGAGCGGCCCTGGCGGGCAAGAATGTTGGCGGAGGTCAGACCGGCAAGGCCAGAGCCGATGACCACCACGTCGTAGTGATCTTTGGCACCTTGGAGAAAATCGCGTGGCATCGTGCGTTGAGGCGGGCGTGGGGGCGAGGTTGAGCAGCGGGAAACTTCGAGCCTACAGTCTAGCACGCTCGGTCGCTTTGCTCGACGGGGCCGCTCTAGAGCTACGTTTGCCCGCTACAGCCCTTCGACGGGTGCGATCCAAAGCATCACACCGTCGGTTGGCTCTTCGATTCGTTGCAATCGATGGCTACTGACTTTGCCGGCGGCATCTCGCCGCAGGACGACGGGCTTTTGCGTCCGGTAGCGAAGCAGTGTGAATGGCTTGTCGGGTTTGGACGTAGCCACCTCGCTTCCCACGCCTCTTGCACTGGCAACGCGTCCGCCAACTTCGTCGTTATCGATCCAGTCCTCCTTGCGTTCGTAGAGTGTCGTCGTCGAACTTAGGCGCCCATCGACGATGACGGCCATCTGCAGCCGGTTGCTGTCGTCTGGTTGCTCAGTCAGCTTTAGTTCGATCACATGCTCGCCCGGTTCGAGCGTGCCGCCGCTGCCCTGCTCCGGAAAGTCTTCGTCAGGAATGTTCTGGTGCTCGGTCCATAGCCAGTATCCCCTTGCTTCAGGAATCCATACGCGATACTTCCAATGATCGAAATCGGTGGTTGCAATGCGTATTGCGTGCAGCTGCGAAGGATCTTCGACGTACAGCCGGCCTGTCTCGGCACG
>JBCDCL010000234.1:0-5516 GCA_039182175.1 Planctomycetota bacterium | reverse complement strand
CGCCTAAGCTACTTGGGCGGGTGGCTGCCACTTTCCACCGAACAAGCCGAGCGGGCAACCCGATTGGCTCTTGCCGCCATCGCAGCGATGCCACCGACGCGTGGTTACGTCGGCGTCGACCTAGTGCTTGGCGAAGGCGTCGCTGGCCAGGATGACCGCGTCATAGAAATCAACCCACGACTGACGACCTCCTACGCTGCGCTACGATCAGCCGTCGAGGAAAACCTCGCGGAGCAAATGCTCGCCGCCACCGGTGGCACGCCTGTGAAGCTCACTCCTACCGGCAAATCGATAGAGTTCGACGCCGATGGGAGCATTCGACGACAGAACATAGACTTCATGCCAAATAGCCAGGTGAACGGCTGAAAATGGTAGTCCCGCATCGGTCTCTTGGCCTCGACATCGGCGGAGCAAATCTCAAGGCGGCGCTTGCGAACGGCGTCGCCAAGGAGATCGCATTTCCGCTTTGGAGCAAACCAGATGAGTTGCCAGACGCTATTTCTCGACTAGTTGAGCTTGCGCCCGGACACGATTCGGTCGCCGTGACAATGACCGGCGAACTGGCCGATTGCTTTGAGACGAAAGCCGAAGGAGTCGCTGCCATTGTGCGAGCAGTAGTATCCGCCGCCTCAGGCAAAGATGTGCAGTTCTATACAACTGAAGGAACATTCGTCGAAGCGACGCAAGCAGTTGAGCAATGGGCGACCGTCGCAGCAGCGAATTGGCACGCACTAGCCCGTGCGCTGGGAAAGCGAAGCGGCGCCGATACGGAATCCCTAGTGATAGACATCGGTTCTACAACGACGGACATCATTCCGTTTTCATCGGCAAAGGGCCCGATGACCTGCGCGTTAAGCGACACGCAGCGATTGCTTTCCGGCCAGCTACTATACCAAGGCGTTTCTCGGACGCCGTTGTGCGCACTTGTCACTCATTTGCCTTTTCGGGGCGAACAATGCCCCGTAGCGGCTGAGTTCTTCGCCACAACGGGCGACGTATCGCTATTGCTACACCACACTCCAGAGTCTTATGCCAGAAACACAGCCGACAATCGCCCACTTATCCAGCCGTACGCAATCGCGCGACTCGGACGCATGATCTGCGCCGATGGAACCCAGTTCGACTACGATGATGCCGTCATAGCGGCACGGTTTGTTGCGGATGCCATGGAACGCAATCTGGTACAAGCTATTTCGAAGCAGTGGAAATCAATCGAACGCCTGGAACGAATCGTCCTCAGCGGGTGCGGCGAATGGCTGGGGCGGCGGGCACTTGCGCGGCTTAACTTGCTACCAAAGGCGGTATCGCTTGCGGATGAAATTGGCAGAGACGCTGCACGCTGCGCCCCGGCATGGGCGGTCGCCACGCTGCAAGACGAGTGGAGCCGAACGTGACGCCGCACGTGGTCAAAATCAGCGGAAGCTTGCTTTCGCTGCCTGATCCCTACGAGCGAATCAAGAACGCGATTCGGCGACTGCGTTACGCGGAAACAGACTCGCACTTAGTCCTCATCGTAGGTGGCGGCGAAGCAGTGGAGCAAATTCGAGAGCAAGATCGGCAGCACTCTCTTGGCGAGGAAGCTGCCCACTGGGCGGCGATTGAGCAGATGGACGCCAATACCAGGTCAATCGCGTCGCACTTGCCGGACGCTGTGGTTTGTTCGTCTTGGAAAACGCTCAAGACCCGTTGCCGTGACAGCGGCCAAACACTCTTTGCCACTGGCGATTTCCTGAAGGCGATCGAACCTCAGCTCCCCGGGACGCGGCTGCCCATCGGTTGGCAAGTGACCAGTGATTCAATCGCGGCTCGCGTCGCAATCCTACTGGGCGCCCCGCTAACGCTCGTCAAAGCCCGACCGTTCCCAACGCCGATGTCGCAGCAAGGCTGGCGTGAATACGCCCGACAGGGAATCGTCGATGAGTTCTTGCCGAGTCTGGTTGGCGAACTCTCGTCAATCACTCTTACGGGTCCAGACGGGTAGCAACTAGCCCGTCCGCAGCTCGACTTCGATCCGCCGCAACGCATCGTGCAGTGCGATGTCGCCAGTCGCGGACCGAACGCCAGGCTCGTTGTTCATCAATCCGTCCACGCGGCGGCAGGCTGAGATCACCGTGCTGTGGCTCCGCCGGCCGTAGTAGGCGCCGATCTCACTCCAAGCAGCACGCGTGTACTTGCGAGAAAGCCACATTGCCACCATTCGCGGCTCCGTGACGGCTTTAGTCCGCTTGTTGGAGCGAAGCGCGCCTCGGTCGACGCCAAACACTTCGCAAACGGCGTTTTGGATATCAGCCATCTGCACGCGTGGGATCGATTGGCTGTTGATCTCATCGATCAACTGCTGAACGCGAGTAATGGTCACTTCGCCACCGACCAGTTGGGCGCCGATCCGCAACCGGTTGAGAACGCCGCGAATCTCGCGGGCGCCGCCGGCGATGTTGGCGGCAATTGCGTCTGCGACTTCAGCACTTAGCTGGAATTCTTGCTCGCCGGCAACTTGCCGGACAAGCTGCTGGCGTGTGGCGTAGTCGGGCGAAGCGATCTCTAGGGAAATACCCGAGTTGATTCGCGATATCAGTTCACTACCCAAATCCCGCAGCGCCGTCGGGGGACGATCACTTGCAAAGACGATTTGGCCGCCCTCGGCAAGGAGCGTATCGATCGTGTGCTGCAGTTCCTCGAGCGTTTTCGTCTTACCCGCAAAGAATTGCAGGTCGTCAATCAGCAGCAGATCGACGCCGCGATACTTGCTGCGAAAGCTCGGCAGTCCGCGACTATGCACCGCCTCGACGAATCCCGTGGTGAATTGCTCCGCCGTGAGGTAGATCGCACGGATACGCCGCTTCTTGCGGCGGACTTCTTGGCGAATGGCGTTGAGCAGATGCGTCTTGCCTACGCCCGTCGGTCCCCAGAGCAGCAGGGGGGTGGCCACGCTTTCGCCGGCAGCAATCTGCTGGGCAACCGACACGGCGGGAGCATTCTGCTGGCTCGTAACGAATCTCGCAAAAGCCGAATCATCGGCGGCCGGAACCGGCTGCCGCTTCGCTGGTTCGGACTTTGCAGGAACGTCGTGACCAGCCGCTTTGCTTGCCTTCGCTTTCGGGGGCGTGGGCTGCTGCGTGGCGGCATTTGAGCCGTCGGCTGCGTCGTCCGCGCCTGCGTCAATGCGAAAGGCCACCTTCCGCTCGCCGACGCCGGCCAGGCAAGTGGCCGTCTTCATCTCGCTGAAGAACTGCCGCTGCAGGCACTCGCGTTCTAGCGGGCTGCTGACGACGACTTCGAGCTTGGTTTCGCCAGATGCTTCGATCGTGACGCGGCCATCAAACCAGGTTTGGTAGCGGCGATCGCCGATCAGGTCCTTGAGTTCGGACAGAACACGTCGGCCAATATCGCTATCTTCCTTGACCACTTCCTGTGTTCTCCTTTAGCGCGTACCGCGAGCGCAGTTGCTTGCCGGCTCGAAATGCCAGCGCCATTCAACTATCAGCAGGAGAACCCTGCCGTGCCCGTGGTCCCTTCGTGGGAACCCTTACGCGACTCAACTAGATTCCGGTTGTCTGCATCGCCGTCCGCTGCACTGTCCGCTGCACTGTCCGCTGAACGAAAGTCGCCTTGGGGCGATGCGTCCGGGTCACGTTGTCACCAATGCCCGTGCCGCAAATTGTAAGCGTGCTAGCACCCGTGTCAAATCATAGATTGAACCAAGTGGAAAACTATTTTGCCACGGCCAAACACGACGCAGGAAACCTCGGAAGAACCGCGCAAAACTTACGCCGATCAACATGCGCGTGAGTGGCGCCGCGCTGTGGAAAAGCTGTTCTTGATTGCAACCCGCAAACGAAAGTCATCAACAAGCGTTGGCCTGCTAAGAACTACTCTTGGCACACCGGCGATGCGCTTCGCGTTACTCGTAAGAAGTAGTCAGCGATCGAATTCGCCTTAGCACGCAGCGTTAATCGCTAAGGTGCTGGACGGATGTAGACTGTCCGCGTTGCCCACGGTTTGAAGCCCGCGTGTTGATACACCTTGCGTGCCGGCAGATTGCGGTCGTCGACGGCGAGCACCAAGCGATCTGCCTTTAGACGTGCTGCTTCTTTCTGGGCTGCAGTTACGGCGGCAGCGCCGATGCCTCGGCCGCGAGCCGATGGCACCACGCCCATGTAGGTCAGTTCGACTTGCCGGCTACTACGATGTTCGTTGAGCAGCAAGACGCCCGCGGGCTCATCAGCCTGCCGGAGAACAAACCACAAAGCAGGATCATGATCTCCCGTCTGTTCGTAACCCGAAAGGACGTCGGCAATCGATCGCATCCCGTCCAGCTCGGGACAATCGAGCGTGTCGGTGTACGTTTGGCCAACAAGCGTTTCGAGCTGCGTGCGGCCGATGGACTCGGCAGCGACGAATTCGACTCCGCACGATTCGGCTGCCGGAGTCGACTTGGGCGAATCGCCTAACCACTGCAAGTAGTGAAGCGTGGTAAGCAAGGTGAAGCCGTTGGCCTGCAGGTCAGGCGTGGCCGGATCTTGCGGCGACTCGAGCAGCACCTGCGACAGCCGCACGCCCGCCGCATCGGCCCGCTGCATCGCTTCGCGAATAAGCGGGCCGGAGACACGGTCAGCCCGCACGCCATCGACCTCTGGCAACCAGAGCGAGGCCGTTCGGCCTGGCTGCGGCTGTGCCCAAGTGGCGCCCACCACGCGGTCTGCCTGGCGAGCGACGACCAACGCGGCAAAGGCGCCAAGCGGTTCGCCTTGCAACCGCCCCAACGACTCGACCAATGGCCCGCGTTGATCTGCTGGCAGACTACGCAACACTAGGCCGAGTGCCGCACGTCGGTCTGCTTCGGCACAGACGCCGATCGAGATGTTGCGTTCCCCCATGCTGCGAACCTAGCACGTTTGCAAACTGGCGTCACGAATTCGCGGCAAGCCGTCGCGGTGAATCGAGAGATGACGGCAACTCGTCCAGTCGTCAGTTGGGCCAACGAAAGTCAGGGCGTTTTGCTTTCTGCAATAGCGCCGGTTTGACTTCGGAGTCGGCCGCTTCGACTTCGGCCACCGTTTCGGCCGCTGGCTGGGGTGGAGATGCGGCCGTTTGCGGTGGCTGGGCAGGAGCGGCAGGCTCCGGATGCTGCGGCAAATTCGGCGTCAGCGGTCGCTGCTCGACAAAGCGCCCCGAGCCAGGGCGATTCACTTCTAAATCGACTAGGAAGCTGTCGTGCGGCGACGTCGACCACAGCACGGGCTCGGGCCGGGTCCGTAGTTCGCACAGCACTTTGCCGCTGGCGAAGGTCCGCATCAGTTGTTCCCCCGCAACGGGCCGCTGCGGTTGCATGCCGAAGTGGCTCTGAGCGATCGCCATGATGGCGGTTGTGTCTGCCGTGCGGCCGTGGAAGCGAAGCTTATCGACCTGTCCGTCGGGATTGAAATAATAGGAGATCGAGCCCGCCAAGTCGGTCATGCTGGTGCCGGTCACCACAGGAACGCGGACGCCAAACAAGCCCGGGTCGGCCAGGCCGG
>JBCDCL010000233.1:0-5539 GCA_039182175.1 Planctomycetota bacterium | reverse complement strand
CGCCAATCCTCCAACGGGGCCGGCTGCCGCCGAGCCTGTTGCCGACCATGACTCCCACTGAAGCTGTTGCCAAAGCCCAAGCCGCCGTCGAGGCAGGCGATCTGACTGCCTCCGCCGCCGAGAACCTGACCAAGTGGCTCACCGAATCTCGCTATAGCCAGTACGCAGACGAGGTCGCCGCCCATGTCGAACGGGGCGATTGGCAAACGCTCGACGACGTTTACTGGACGGTAATCCCGTTCGGCACAGGTGGTCGCCGCGGCAAGATGTACCCAATCGGCTCCAACGCGATCAACGAGCGGACCATCGGCGAGAGTGCTCAAGGTTTGGCCGACTACGTGAAGGCGACCCTCGGTGACGATGCCGAGCTATCCTGCGCGATCTGCCGCGACACCCGGCATAACGGCGAGAAGTTCGCCAAACTGTGTGCCGAGGTGATGGTCGCCGCCGGCTTCAAAGTCTACTTCTTGCGAGGCTTCCGCAGCACGCCCGAATTGTCGTTCGCCGTGCGGTACAAGAACGCGTCCTGCGGCATCATGGTCACCGCTAGCCACAATCCGCCTAGCGACAACGCGGTGAAGGTCTATTGGTCGAGCGGGGCCCAGGTACTGCCGCCGCATGACGCCGGCATCATCGAACGTGTGATGAGTTGCCAAGAGATTGTCCGGAGCGATTTCGACCAAGCGGTCGAAGAAGGCAATATCGTCTTTTGCGAAGAAGAAGTCGACCGGGCATTTATCGATGCCGTCGTCGCCCAAGCGACGCCCGGGCCGCGGGACTTGAAGATTCTCTATTCACCTCTGCACGGTGTTGGCGCCACCGCTGTGATCCCGGCACTAGACCGCGATGGATTTACCGACGTCGAGGTCTTCGCCCCCCACGCCGAACCATCGGGCGACTTTCCCAATGTGCCGGGGCACGTTTCTAACCCCGAGCGGCCGGTTGTGTTCGACGCGATGATCGACCACGCCAAGACGTCGCAGCACGACATCTGCATCGCCACCGACCCCGACTGCGATCGCATCGGCATCGCGGCGCCCACCGAATTCGGCGGCGACCAGTGGCAAACACTTACCGGCAATCAAATCTGTGCCCTACTGACCGACTACGCTTTGCAGTCTCGCGGAAGCAATCTGTCAGCAGACAACTTCGTCATCCAAACCCTGGTCACCACGCAGCTTGTTCGCCGCATCTGTGAAAGCTACGGCGTAAAAAGCGTGGGCGATTTGCTGGTCGGATTCAAATGGATCGCCCAAGCGATCGACGAGCATGGGCCCGATAAGTTTGTCTTCGGCAGCGAAGAGTCGCACGGCTACATGACGGGCACTTACGCACGCGACAAGGATGGCGCCGTGGCGGCAATGCTCGCCTGCGAACTAGCCGCCACCCTCAAGGCCGAAAAGCAGACGCTGCATCAAAAGCTCGAATCGCTTTTCTGGCAGCATGGCGCCCATGCCGAGCGGCTGGTCAACGTCCAAATGCCTGGCAGCGAAGGCATGGCCCGCATGCAAGAAGTGATGGCCGCCTTCCGCTCGGCCCCGCCCGAGTCGATCGGCGGCATGGCCATCACCCAGCGACGCGACTATCAGGAGCAAGTCACCACCAAAGCCGATGGCTCTACCGAGCCCATCGCCCGCCCGCACGGCAACCTGATCCTGCTCGATACGGCGGAAGAGGGCAACTACGTCGCCTGCCGCCCCAGCGGCACCGAGCCAAAGATCAAATTCTACATGTTCGCCTACACGCCTGCCGAGCAGTTGCACGATCTCGACGAACAACTGGCGGAGCTAGAGACACGCCTCGACGCCATGGAAGCCGACCTCAGAAAGTTCGCCGGCGTTTAGCACGGTGTCGTGAACATTCCGGAGACCCACTCATGCTAAATGAGCAAGCCAACGTGCTGCGTTTCCTCCTGTCCTATGGGGAAAGCCTTGCGGCCGATATTTCGGCGGCAGACTTCTGCAAGCAGCCGCTGGCGGGGATGAATCACCCCGCTTGGATATTTGGACATCTAGCCTTCGCCACCGATCGACACAGCACGTTCGTAGGTGGTGAGCAGCACCTGGCCGAGTGGGCCGACCGGTTCGGTAAGGGCTCGCAGCTGAGCACGGAGCTTTCGGATTATCCGGCCAAGGAGCAATTGCTTGCCGAGTGGCGTGGCGCCGGCGAGCGACTTATCACCGCAGTCGAAGCCTCGCCGCCCGAGGTGCTTTCGGCCGCCAACACGCACATCCGTCCCGAGGCGTTTCCAACCCTGGCGGACTTTCTCACTTTCACGATGACCGCCCATACATCGGTTCACCTCGGCCAACTGTCCGCGTGGCGACGGGCAATGGGCCGCGACCCAATGTTCTGAAGCACAGGTGATCGAACGGCGTGGAGGATGCGGGATTCGATGCACGCATCTGTTAAAATAGAGCTATGGATCAGCAGCAGTTAGACATCGGAAAGACCATCGTCAATGGCGTCGCGTTCGACCCAAAGAATTACGAGCGCCGTGCGAGCACAGGTCTGGCAGCCATGGATCTGAACGCGTTGTATGCGTCGGTGGGACGTCTCTTCGATTTGTTCGAGGAGCGAGAGATCAACGGCGTGCTTGTCGGCGGCATCGCCATGCTGGCCTACATTGAGGGACGTAATACGCAAGACATTGACTTGATTGTCCAACGTTCGGATCTGGCGAAGATTCCTGAGCTAGAAGTTGAGGATCAGACACCAGACTTTGCACGAACGCACCTCGACGATTTGCAAGTCGACTTGCTATTCACAACCAACAAGCTGTTTGCCCTTGTTGCCGATCAGTTCACAACACAGAAGCCTTTAGTCAATCGACAGGTCGCATGCGCCACTGAGGAAGGTTTGCTACTGCTCAAGCTTTTCGCACTGCCGTCTTTGTATCGGCAAGGCAATTTCGCACGGGTACGTCTCTACGAAGGGGATATTGCAAGCCTGCTCGCAGAGCGATCAGAGCCCATCGGCAGCTTGCTTGAGCACCTACGCCCATCGCTATCAGAGAGCGACTTCGCCGAAATCGAAGCGATTGTAAGCCAAATCCAACGACAGCTATCCGAGGCGAAGGACCGGTTTCGGCAACGCTAGCATGCGAGGCTGTGTGCCCGCCCTTCTCTCTGCCCGCTTCGGGACCTAAGCTTCCGGTGTGGACACCGCAGGCGAAGAATCGAAACCCGTGGTCACCGAATCGTCCCCAGCCGGCGACGGCGGCGATGCTGCGCCGGACCTGCCGAAGACGCAGGCCGAGTTCTTCCAGCGTGCGGCGGATAAAGTCAAAGCGAAGTTTCCGACAACGCCCGGCGTTTACCTCTTTCAAGACTCTGCCGGCCGCGTGATCTATATCGGCAAGGCGAAGAACTTGCGGGCCCGGGCGGGCAGCTATTTCTTGAAGGCGGCCGCCGAAGACGCCCGTACCCGCGATCTGGTTCGCGAAGCGTACGACATCGACTACATGGATGCCGAAAGCGAGGTCGACGCCTTGCTGCTCGAATCGCGGTTGGTAAAGGACATCCAGCCACGCTTCAACAAAGAGCTCCGCGACGACAAGACGTTTCCCTATCTGCAGATCACGACGCACGAGGACTTCCCTCGCGTCGAGATCACTCGCGAACCACGTTCCTCGGCCGCCAAGCTCTACGGACCGTTCACCAGCGTCTACGCACTGCGTGGCGCCATGCAGGTCCTGCAGCGGGTCTTTAAGTTTCGCACGTGTTCGCTCGATATCGAAGAGGGAGACGAACGTTGGCGATGGTTCCGGCCCTGCCTGCTGGCGTCGATCAACCAGTGCACGGCGCCGTGCAATCTGCGGATCGGCAAAGAAGAGTACCGCAAAGACATCGCCAGGCTACGGACCTTTCTCGAAGGCGGTCGCACGAAATTGCTTCGCGAAATGCGAGCGGAGATGCAAGAAGCGTCGGCCGAACTCAAGTTCGAGAAAGCTGCCCGCTTACGCGACGAAATCAATCTGCTCGAACGACTTGACGAGCGAGGCGAGTTAGAGGAAGACGTCCAACCAGAGGTCTTCTACGTCGACCCGAAGAAAGGTCTCGCCGGCTTGCAGAAGGTGCTAAAGCTCCCCCAACAGCCGCGCGTGATCGAAGGCGTCGACATTGCTCACCTCGGCGGGGACGACACGGTCGCCAGCCTGGTGCAGTTTATCGACGGCTTGCCATTCAAGCCGGGCTATCGGAGGTACCGGATCCGCGAGGTGGAAGGCATCGACGACTTCGCCAGCATTCGCGAAGTGGTCGCCCGGCGATTCCAGCGTCTCGCAGACCAGGACGAAGCTCAGCCTGACATCCTGCTGATAGACGGTGGCAAGGGTCAACTGAGCAGGGGGATGGAGGCATTCCGGGCTCTCGACATCGAGCCGCCTACGGTCATCTCGCTCGCGAAGAAGGAAGAGCTGATCTACGTCCCCGGCCAAAGCGAGCCGATCCGCCTCTCGCGAAACGCTTTCGCCCTGCGGTTGCTGCAGTACGTGCGAGACGAATCGCACCGCTTTGCCCAGCACTATCATCATTTACTGCGTCGCAAGCGTACGATTGGCGAATAGCGACGTGGGCTGATTTCCCACGATTGGCGACCGCCGCCTGAATCGCGTTCTTTGGCTTGAAGCTAGCCACGGCAGCTCTTTGCGACCGTCATTGTCTCAGATCGCATGTCGGCGGACTTGCAATCGCTGTTGGCTGCGGTAGAATCTGGGCTGTCGTGTGGGCGAGAAACCCACAAAACGTGCTGATTTTAAGATCGAGGACCCACGGACCCGGGTCGATCCGTACACCGGAACGCCCTTGGCCGAAGCTGCGATTTCCGCCGATTCCTCGCTCATCGTGGGCGAAGCCAGTCGCTCGATCGACGATCGACATCGACTGTCCCTTCCCGCGGACATGGTGGCGGGGCTTGGTGGAGACAATTGCGAGTGTTTGCTCGCGAAGGAGCGGCCCGGCTGTTTGAGTTTGTGGAGCCGCGATCGTTGGCAGCAGAAGCTGGATGAAGAAGTTGGGCTAGTCCGCAGCAAGATTAGCGCAGGCCGGCTCGATGGACGAATCGCAGAGGTGCAGTCGCTCGGACGGTTGCTATCGACCCGGCAGCGGCCCGTGCAACTTGCGGCTCGTGGACGTTTGGTAGTGCCCGAAGGCTTCCGCGAGTTTCTAGGCGTCGAGCCGGGAAACGCAGTGATGATCGTCGGCGCCGCCGTATGCATCGAAATTTGGAAACCAGAAACCTGGGCCGATTGCATCGGCCAACAGATGCCCGAGTTCCGCCAGCTCCTCGACGAGTTGGCCGGATGAAGAAGCCGTTAGCCGTTTGCTATCGGTTGTTCGCAAACGAATCGCATTGCTTGCTGACAGCCAATAGCCAGCAGCTAATAGCCTCTGAAACAGTTGCTGTGCCCGGCGAGAGTTATAGCGTCCGCTCCCACCCGTCCGTTGTCACCCGGCGCGGTGTGCAAGTCACCACAATGGCGGGCGCTAGGTTGGCTTAGTCAGCCAACCATTGGTTCCCGCCGGGCACGGCACTGCTT
>JBCDCL010000232.1:0-5542 GCA_039182175.1 Planctomycetota bacterium | reverse complement strand
TCGCCGGCGTCGACCATCCGCTGGAAGATGTCGCTAGCCACCGGCGCCGCTTCGATCTCGCCAGCGGCGACACCCAGGATCGATGCATCGTGGCCGAGCGAAAAACTCCAGCCGTAGCCACTCTCGGGCAGTAGCTGGTACTTGTTCATCAGCAGCACCAAGGCTGCTTTGCAACCCGAGTTGGAGTCGGGCCGAACGAAGGTGACTTGCTTGTCTTGCAGATCGCTCGGCCCGTCGATTGCGCTGCCCGCCGGGGCGATGATAAGCATCTTGTAGCCAAACTCACCATCTTCCCGGCCAAACGTGCAGACGGGCACAAAGCCGCTCGACTTCACCGCGACCGGCACGGCGCCAGTATTGAAGCCAGCGACATGCAGCTTGCCACTAGCAAGATCGGCAAGTTGATCGCTCGTGGTTTCGTAGGGTCGGTACTCGACCGCGACGTTGAGCTTCTCTCCCAACGCGTCCATCACGTCCTGCCAGTCGCTCTGGGCTTCGCTGGCATCTTCGGATGCGACATAGGAAAAGACCAACGGCTGTGGCGCGATGCACTGGTCGTCTGGCGGCGAGTCGGCGACGAGGTCGCCGTCTGCATCCTTGAATTCGATGGACGCATCGGGGCCGACGGATGTCGGGCCGAGCAATCGAGCGAGCATGTTGCTTTCGATCTCGTCCCGGGCCGCTTGCTCATACCCGGTGCTAAGCAGGTATTGCAGGCCAAACGCGATGGCGACGACGGGCACGACGACGGCAATGAGCCGACCGAGCGAAAAGGCGGCAGGTTGGTCACTCATCCGAGGAGGCTCCAAGACATGGCGGCTGCGGCGAGACGTTTGCGACGTTCCGACAGGATATCACGCAGGCCCGTGAAAGCAAATTCGCCGCCTGTAAGTTGTCGTACCATCCACGCCGGTTTCGCCCGCTAATTCTCTAGCCCGCGGGCGGCGGCTAGCGTGTTGAATAGCAGCATCGTGATGGTCATGGGGCCAACGCCGCCGGGCACAGGGGTGATCCATCCGGCTACTTCGGCAACCGCGTTGAAATCGACGTCCCCCACCAGTTTGCCGTCCCCGGCCCGATTGGTGCCAACGTCGATGACCGCGGCCCCTGGCTTTATCATCTCGGCCGTCAAGAAATTCGCCCTGCCGATGGCGACAATCACAATATCAGCCTGCCGGGTGATCGCCGGCAGGTCGCCAGTCCTGCTGTGGCAAAGGGTGACCGTGGCGTTGGCGTCATCGACGCCCGCAGAACTGGGCTGCGATAGCATGATCGAGAGCGGCCGGCCGACAATGTGGCTGCGCCCAATGACCACTACATGCTTGCCACCGATTGGCACACCACTGCGGACCAGCATTTGCTGCACACCAGCAGGCGTGCACGGCAAGAAACGTGGTTGACCTTGCACCAATAGTCCGACGTTCTCGGGATGAAATGCATCGACATCTTTGGCCGGGTTCACCGCTCGCAGCACGCGATCGGCGTCTATCTGCGGCGGCAGTGGCAGTTGCACCAAAATGCCGTGAACCGCTTCATCGCGATTCAGCTTGGCGACCAATGCCATTAGATCGTCTTGCGTGGTGTCGGCTGATAGCCGGTGCAGTTGGCTATCCATGCCGGCCGATTCGCATGCTCGCCGCTTGTTGCGAACGTAGACTTCGCTCGCCGGATCGTCCCCTACCAGCACGGCTGCAAGACAAGGCACGACCGCATTATTTTGAATAAAGTCCGCCACGTCGGCCGCCAATTCCGACCGCATTGTTCCGGCGAGCTCTTTGCCGCTAATGATCTGTGCCATGCGAGCAGTTTAGCGGCCCGCCGCGATCCGCATAAGCCAGCCGCAATTGTCGGGCGGCCGCAAGCTTGCCAGTCAGCCGATGGCAGCGCGAAACGCCCCGAGAATGATGGCGGCATACAGTGCGGCCGCTACATCGTCCAGCATGATGCCCCAGCCGCCGGGCAATTTTTCGAGCGGCTTGCAGGGCCACGGCTTGGAAATGTCGAACAGCCGGTGCAGTGCAAATCCGGCGATTAGCCACCAGCCGGTGGCGGTGGGCGCAAGGGCAAACACCAGCGGCACGGTGGCGATCTCGTCCCAGACCACAGCGCCCGGGTCCTTCTTTCCGCCAAGGTCGCTGGCTGCCCGGCCACAAAGTGG
Organism: Planctomycetota bacterium; assembly: GCA_039182175.1. Classification (GTDB taxonomy): domain Bacteria; phylum Planctomycetota; class Planctomycetia; order Pirellulales; family Lacipirellulaceae; genus JBCCQL01. The sequence goes on along the minus strand of JBCDCL010000232.1, from coordinate 3,384 downwards.
CCCGCCAAGCAGGATGCCCAGCGGCACCGACAGCCACGCCCAGCTTGGCGCCGTGCCGCTTGTCAGCAGCCACGCCCAGGGCAGCCCCCATAAGGCGCCAACCGTGCCTGGGGCGCGAGTCACGAGCCCCACGCCGAGACCAGTCGCGACCCACACAGCAGGCGTCATGCGGCGTTGCGGTAGTTCGTCGTCCATGCGGCAGATCGTAGTGGCCAGAGTCAAATGGCGGAATGGGGCAGGCGACTGGAGACGCGGGTTGCCCGCGATATCACGGCATTCCGCCTTGCCGTGTCAAAAGGGCGCGGCGGTGCTGATATGGTCGCTTAGCCGCCGGACGATTATGATTTCATGTTTCCAGATTACCCAACTCCGACACCAAACTCCTTCGTACATGAGCGACGCACCTGCCAAGTTATCTGCCGTAGAGTCGATCAAGACCGCCAGCAACTACCTCCGAGGCGATATCGCCCAGGAGATGTCCAATGGCGAGCCGAATCTGAGCAAAGACAGCATTCAGCTCATCAAACACCACGGCAGCTACGAGCAAGACGACCGCGACCGCCGGAAAGAGGCCAAGGCGGCTGGTGCGCCGGGTGGTCGGTATTACAGCTACATGGTGCGGTCGGCCATTCCAGGCGGCCGGCTGACCAGCGAGCAACTGCTCGCCCAGCTAGACCTGTGCGACGAGATCGGCAACTCCACGCTGCGGATCACAACGCGGCAAGGTCTGCAACTGCATGGCATCCTTAAGGACAACCTGAAGCAGTGCATTCGCCGGATTAACGATACCCAGCTCACCACCCTGGCGGCGTGTGGCGACGTGCGGCGGAACGTGATGTGCAGCCCGGCGCCGTACAAGAACAATCCCGTCTACGACCAGATCCAAGCCCTCGCCGACGAGCTAGCCGACAAGCTGGCGCCGCAGACGACCGCGTACTACGAACTCTGGCTGACGGACGACGCCACCGGCGAAAAGACGCTCCAAGGGGGCGGCAAGCCGGTCGACCACGAGCCGCTGTACGGTCCCACCTACCTGCCGCGGAAGTTCAAGCTGGGCGTCGCCCTGCCCGGCGACAACAATGCCGATCTTTATTCGCAAGACATCGGCATGCTCGCCATCACCGAAGGCGACAAGCTGGTCGGCTACAACGTGCTGGTCGGTGGCGGCTTCGGGAACACGCCGAGCAACAAGAAGACGCAAGTCATGGTCGGCCAGCCGATGGCATTCGTTCCGCCCACGGCAGCGATCGACGTCTGCAAGGCGATCATGAAAGTCCAACGCGACTTCGGTAATCGGGCAGACCGGAAGGTCGCCCGCATGAAGTACCTGATCCGCGACTGGGGTCTGGCTCGGTTCAAAGAGAAGGTCGAAGAGTACTTCGGCGAAGCCCTAGAGCCGCCAAAGCTGGTCGTTGTCGATGGCCACGACGATGGCATGGGCTGGCATCCGCAGGGCGATGGCCGCTGGTTCTACGGCCTGAATGTCGAGAATGGCCGAATCAAGGACGACGGCGATTTCCGCCTCAAGTCGGCTCTGCGTGAGATTTGCAAGACAATCGCTCCGCCGCTGCGGCTCACAGCCCACCAGGGGCTAATCTTCTGCGACCTTGCCGAGGAGGATAAGCCACGGCTGGAGGCGATCCTTCGCGAGCATGGGGTGCCGCTGACGGAGGACATCTCCAATGCCCGCCGCTGGTCGATGGCGTGCCCTGCCCTGCCAATGTGCGGCCTCGCCGTCACCGAGAGCGAACGCTACATGCCGACGCTCATGGATCAGGTCGACCAAATGCTCGGCGACATGGATCTTGCCGACGAGGTCTTCACCACCCGGATGACGGGTTGCCCCAACGGTTGTGCAAGGCCCTACAACTCCGACATCGGTTTGGTTGGCAAAGCCAAAGGGAAGTACACGCTGCTACTCGGCGGTAGCCGGTTGGGGCATCGTCTTAACTGGATTTACAAAGACATGGTCCCTGCCGACGACGTTGCAACAACGCTCAAGCCAGTCTTTGAGCTGTTCAAAGCCGATCGCGACAACGGCGAGTCGTTCGGTGATTTCTGCAATCGCATGGGCAAGGATGCACTGCTCGAAAAGTGCGACGCGTAAGCGGCCCACGCTTTTCTAAGCCAGCCTTTGCTGACTCTTTGTTCAATCGTCCGGCAGCCGCCCCACTGGCGAGGCGACTGCCGGAACGCGATGCACAGTCAGACGATGCCCGAAAGGCGCCGGCTCATACGGCCGCGTCTTGCGGCTCCCACGCGTGCGGAGCGAAGACGCCGTCGATCGGGGTTTCCGCCAAGTGGTTGGTGTAGTTCGACAACACCTTGTGAGCCAGCACGGTGATGATTTCTAGCACGTGCTGCTTGGTATAGCCCGCGGCATGAAACGCCTCCAGCTGTGTTTGATCGACCCAGCCACGTTGGTCGGTCAGATGGAGTGTGAAATCTCGCAGAGCGTTGAGCCGCTCGTCGCTGTAGCCGGTGTCGGCCCGGGCTTCGTCAATGATCTGGTCGGGGATTTTCTCTGCTTTGGCGATGGTTGTGTGTGCGGCCATGCAGTAGCGGCAGTCGTGGTAGGCGTTAATGGTAAACCACACCACGTGCCGCTCGGTCGGCGTGAAACTCGTCTCCGCGACTAAGTCGCCCAGCGTCGCGTAGGCCTTGGCCGCCGCTGGCGCCTCGGCAAGCACGCCCATCAGGTTGGGAACGAAGCCGAATTTCTTCTTCGCTGCAGTCAAGACCTCACGGCCAGCGTCGCTGGTGGTCTCTTGAGTATGAACGTGAAAGGCAGACATGACGGCTCCCGTGCTCCGAGGATGTGAGTGAAGTTGAACTCACACCTAAGACGCCCCGGAGGAGCCTGCGCTTACGTCAGGCCAAGAGAATTCGTGGCGAAAAGAGTTGGCAGGCCGTTAGGCCGACCGTCTTTGGGCCGACCGTCGCTGAGCCGACCGTCGCCCGGCCTACCGCCGCTTGGCCTTCGGCCGCTTCGAGGCGGCATATTCGACGGGATCGATATAGCCGTCGTACAGGGTCCAAATCCGGGCGGTGCGCCGCAATTCGTCTAGCTTCTTGGCAAACGCCTTGTCGGTGCGGCCCTTGAGAATCTTTTTGCGAATCTCGTCTTGGACTTCGGTAAACGCCGTGCGACCGGCAAGTTTGCGATCGAGGACGCGGACGATGTGAAAGCCGCGATCGCTCTCCAGGATGGGGCTCATCTCGCCCACGGCGACTGAAAAGAGGGCTTCGTCTACTCGCTCGGCCGTCAGTGAGCCTTGCGTCGTCCAATCGTGCTGGCCGCCGTCCGATGCGGTGAACCCGTGCGACTTTGCCTTGGCGAGCGACACAAACGCAGGCTTCGATTTATCCGGCTGAGCAATCGCC
>JBCDCL010000231.1:0-5593 GCA_039182175.1 Planctomycetota bacterium | reverse complement strand
GGGGGGGGGGGGGGGGGGGCGCCCCCAGAACCCTGGTACCCGGCGCCCCCCTCCCCTAACCCCTCCCCCTGAAGGGGGAGGGGAGTCGCAAGTCAAACTCTTCTGGCCGCCGCTTCTTCTCGCCACAAGCCGACGCGCTACTTACCGCTTCTCAACCGTGATTGCTCGGTACGTGTGGGCGCCGTGGCCGACGGTGTAGGGCATCAACAGGCCGCAAATGCTGTTCTCCAGCAGGCGAGGCGGAAACGCTTTGGTCATCGCTCGCATCGCCCGGGGCATCTTAAAGAACCGCTTCGCAAGCGAGTAGAGGCGAGTCAAATTCTGCCGTGTCTCGGCCGATAGGTCTTGGTCTTCTACGAACGGCAGGCCGACCGACTCTGCCAACGCAATCCAGTCGGCGACGACCGCAAAGCCGGCAACCGCGGTTGTCTTTTCGACCAGCCGTGCCGCCTTTCGCAGCGGCGGATCGAACTGCTCTAGCGACAGACTGCGGAAGCAATCAATCACCACCAGTCGTCCGCCCGGCCGTAGGACGCGATGGGCTTCGGCAAGTGCCTGCCGTAGGTTGGGCGTCTGACACAACGTTTCCACAGCGAGCACGGCATCGAAGGAATTCTCGGGGTACGAAAGCGCCTCGTAGTTGCCTTGGACGAATTCAACGTTCGCGAGCGAACCGGCCAGCTTCGTCGCGTGGCGGATATGCGATTCGGTCAGGTCGAGTCCGACAAACGTGCGATCAGCACAATGCTCCGCCAACCAGCGAGTGTTGAACCCCATGCCGCAACCAAACTCGATCGCCCGCTCGGCGCCGATAGCGTCGAGATGCTCGCGAAAAATCTCGGCTTGGCGTGAATAGCAGTTGGTGTCGCGATGGCCATCGCAGCCGAGCGCAATGTGCAACGCGCCCTCGCGCGAATGAAACAACCGATAGCCGCGGTCACTCTGCCGGTAGTACTCTTCGACGTCCGCCAGCTCGATCGGCCGATCAAGGATCTCCTCCGCATCGAATTGCCCCGACACGAGCGCAAGCGCCTCGTTCAGCGACAGATCAGCAGCGGCGGCGATGTCTGGGAATGGCATGGAGGGAATGGCTGTTGGCTGTTAGCTCTTAGCTATTGGCTCTTGGCTTTCACTCTTCACTCTTCTCATTTCTCTCTTCGATTGGCTTGCCTAGTAATAACGCGATGCCAACCAGGGCGGTGGTTTGCAGTGGTAGCAGGATCCAGACGCTAACGCCCATCGCTAGCGGGGCGGTGCCGAGGGCGATGGAGACTAGGGCGACTGTCAGCGCGTAGGGCAATTGCGTCACGACGTGGGCCACGTGGTCGCAGCCGCTGGATTGGGACGAGAGAATCGTTGTGTCAGAGATAGGCGAGCAGTGGTCACCAAAGATAGCGCCCGACAGCACGCCGCCGAAGGTGGCCATCAAGAGCGGCGTTGATGCCCCATCGCCTGCCACGGGGCCGAGCGAGAGCAGCGCAATCGGCGCCACGACCGGCAGCAAAATACCCATCGTGCCAAAGCTAGTGCCCGTGCTGAAAGCAACGGCCGACGCCAACAAGAAGATGACCGTAGGCAGTGAGACTGCAACCGCTGGCGAGACACTCTTCCCATCGTCTGCCATCGGCAAGAGCGACTGGAGAAAGTCACCCGTGTAGAGCTGCTCCGCCGTGTTTGGATAGCTGGCGACGCCCGGCTCGTGATCGCCACGCGTCATGCCCGATAGCGTCGAAGCAAACCACAAAATCAACAACGCCGGCAGCACCGATCGAACGCCCGCATAGGCGGCATCGCTAACCGCTTCGACCGGCATCAATCGCCGACCGACCGCCATCAAACTCGCCACGATCAGCCCAGCGAGCGAACCATAAAACAACGCCAATGCCGAGTCGGCCTGGCCGAAGACGTTCCGCAGCGTTTGAGGCATTTCATTCGCCTCGCAAGCGGCTCGCCCTGTGGCGATCAACAGCACAACGACCACAGCGAGCGTCGTCGCAAGTGGCACAACGGCGTTGGTCCAGTGCGAAGCACGAATCTCTTCGGCAGGATTGGGCGCTGCTGACGTGGCGCCGCCCGCTGGTTGCGTCGCACTGTCGATTGCGGCCTGCTCTGCGTGCCGCATCGGCCCGAAGTCGCGGCCGACAATCGCCAGTAGCGGTACGAACAGCAGGGCTTGGGTGATGTAAAACCGGTACGGCAAGCAGCCTAGGAAGATTCCCACAGCGGTTAACTCGCCAACGATCTCGGGCTGGGCGGCGTCGAGACCGTCTTGGATGAACTGAATTTCGATTGCCACCCACGTCGACAAGAGTGCAAGGCCGGCGACTGGCGCTGCGGTCGAATCGACAATGTACGCCAGCTTCTCGCGCGAGATACGCAGCCGGTCGCAGGTCGGCCGCATCGTGGCGCCGAGTAGCAGCGTGTTGGTGTAGTCGTCGAAGAAGACAAACAGCCCCGCCATCCAAGTGACTAGTTGCCCTCGCCGGCGAGTTTTGGCTAGCGGCGCGATCAACTGCACCAAGCCGTGCATGCCACCACTCCGGTTGACCACGCCAATCGTGGCGCCCATCAGCAGTGTGAAACCGAGCACACGCAGCTTGAAGGGATCAACAAACGTTGGCCAGAGATGGGTTTCGAAGGTTGCAATCGCTGCGGCCCCGACGTTGCCCTGGGCTAAGATCAGAGCGCCGACGAAGATGCCGGCTAGTAGCGACGCGATGGCCCGCTTGGTGACGATTGCCAGCACAACCGTCGCCAGCGGCGGGGCGATGCTCAGCCAGCCAAAAGGGTGATCGGGCATAACGACGAAGTGGTTGAGCGGCGGTGCTAGAAGTGCTTACTCGTGGTCGTGCCCGGCGTGCTCTTCGTCCGTCCCGTCCTCGTGCGATTCGCCGTTGTGATCATGACCGTCGTGATCATGGCCGTCCTGATCATGATCGTGGTCGTGCCCCTCGTGACCTTCTTGCTCAGCTTCGCTGTGGTCGTCATCCGCCGACGCGACTTCGGGCAGTCGCCAGTCGTCGGGTAAAGCACCCTGCATGCTGGCTACGGCGGCGTTGATGTTGGCGGTCGCCGCCGGCACGTCGATGTCGTCGATCGAACCGCTCCCGTGAATCGGTCCGTGAATCACACGAAGCTCGGCAATCAACTTCTCTTTGGCTTCGAACAGTTCTTGCTGGCTGGTAGTCGGTAAGCCGGCGTTGGTGACTGTGTATTGAAACGTGTTCATCAGTGGCGTGAGCTGGCCGCTGTGCATGACTTTGTCGACCCGGGCGAGGTCACTCGCCTCGAGCCCCGCGACAACCTCCGCCATCGCCGCTTTAATCTCTGCCAGGTCCTTGAGCAACGCATCCGGATTCGGCGGCTCGGCACAGCCAGTGACGAGGAGCATCAGGGCTAGCAACAGACCGGCGGAACGAATTTGCATGATCGATTCTCAGACAGGGACGTTTATCACAAACGGACAGGGCGGGGCGCCAAGGCAGTATCGTACCTTGCAACCGGCGGCGGCGAAAATAGCCAAGCGAACCGCCGTTCTAACGGTCGCGAAGCTGGCCATCCCGGTCGGCTTGCCAGATTTCGCCGGTCCGAACATCCATCGCCGTCAGCCAGCCGCCGCCATGGCAGTAGGTATCCAAGCAGCGAAGATGCCCGGCATCGAGCACTTCGCCCGACTTCTGGGACGAGTGGCCGACGATCGCGATCCGGCCAGAGACATGCGGTCCCGGCAGGTGCTGGCTCAACGATTGCCAGCGGAGCGCTTCAGCCGGTTGGTCCGACAGTGGTTCGGTGGCGACGTAATTGGCATGGACGAAGAAATAGGCGTCCGTTTCGTAATGCGGGACACAGTCTGCAAGAAACGACCGGTGCTCTGCCGGCACAACAGAGTAGTCGCCGGCGTAATCATAAGATGCCAGCGTCTGAGCGCCGCCGCAGCGTCGCCACGCATACACTGGCAGCCCGCCGTCCAAAACTTGGTGCATCATTTCTTCGTGGTTACCCAGCAGTGTCACCAGTTGGCATCGCTCGCGAAGGCTGAGTAGCAGATCAATCACCTGCCGACTCTCGGGACCGCGATCGACATAGTCGCCCAACATGACGAGCGTGTCGTTTGCCTCAAGGCGAAGCGTTTCCACCAGGGTTGCCAACGCGGCCCGGCAGCCATGCACGTCGCCGATGGCCAGGAGTCTAGACGGCATAATCGGTGGCGTTCGTGGCGGACGATAAGGAGGCAGGCACAGATGACTAAAAGTAAAGCTGCTTCATTCAACCTACTGGCTAGTGCTTCGGCTCGCAAAGGTCCCTTTTCGCCGCTATAGTTTCGTGGGGCCAAGACGAGCACGCTCGCCTCGTAAGGCAGTCGATTTATGGAACGTGATAACGAAACTTGGCTAGCAGAACTCCGCGGCGAATCGGGTTCGCAGGAGGCGGCACTCACCGACTTGCGGCGGGTGCTGGTTGCGGGTCTTAGCAAGTCACTCCGCGGCCGGGCCGATGGGGCGAACTTCTTTGAGGACGTTGCTCAAGACGCCCTGGTCAAGATTCTCGACAAGCTCGACACGTTCCGTGGCGATAGCCGCTTCACGAGTTGGGCCCTGACGATCGCCGTCCGCGGCGCCATCACCGAGCTACGGCGGAAGAAGTGGAGCGAGGTGTCCCTCGACACGCTTGCCAGCGACGAGGACGTCGCCCGGCCGATGGACCCCGCCGACTCGGCCGCAGGGCCTGCAGAAAAGACAGAGCGGAAGGCAATCCTGGCCGAGCTGAGCCGGGCCATTCAAGAGAATTTGACCGACAAGCAGCGGCAGGCTTTGCTGGCGGAATTGGGGGGAATGCCCCAGGCGGAGATCGCCCGCCGGACTGGCAGCAATCGCAATGCGATCTACAAAATGATGCACGACGCCCGGAAACGGCTCAAACAGACGCTGGAATCCGAGGGCTACTCGTCGGTAGAAATTCGGCTGGCCTTCGATTTTTAGGGGAAATCGGCCATTTTTGGTAAGACTTTGCTGGCCTGGAGCGTCAAGTTGGATGCACCCCAGACACCAGGCCGACTGACTCGTACGTAACGATGCCCAAACTCGACGCCCAACAGGTCCGAACGCTGCTCCAGATCTTGGATCAAACCCAAGACGAGGAGATGACGTGCGACGACTGCTTGCCGCACTTGGCGGTGTTTGTCGAGCACGATCTGGCCAACAAGCCGCGTCCCGAGGCACTCAAGCTTGTGCAGGATCATTTGGATATTTGCCCCGAGTGCGTCGAAGAACTCGAAGTGCTCCGCCTGGCGATCGAGTCGCTCGATACGCCCGAGGCGGGTTAGAGCACACGCTTCAATTTCCATGCAAACCGTGCCTTCTTTCTCACGATCGGCGGCGCCTCGATTCGTGTCGCCTTCTGATGCCTGTCGTTCCAACCGTAGCGGTTGAACAACCGAGGGCAGTATCGGCACTCCAGGGCGAAGAATTCTGCGGCATGCCGCTGCGCTCGTCCGAACACTTACCCTTAAGATGTTCGTTACCTTACAGGCGTAAGACATTTGGTATCAGCAGCGTCGAAGGAGTAACGTCGCCCGGTTGCTTGCCAACGTGGC
>JBCDCL010000230.1:0-5597 GCA_039182175.1 Planctomycetota bacterium | reverse complement strand
GTCCATCTGATCTTTATTGCCCAGGTCTTCGACCATCGAATACAGCAACGGCCGCTGCGTTGACCAGCCGCCACGCCCTTTGTTGTCGGCCGTGTAGCCGTGGCCGCCGTGGACGTAGACGATCTTGCCACTTAACGCCCCCATTGGCCGCATGCCGCTAACGACAGAACCGCGGTCGTTTGGTAGTCGATCAACGCTGTCGGCGACTGTGGCGTCGGCGAGCGACAGCGATGCAAAAAGCGTCGCGGCGACAACAAAGAGTTTCGAACCGTGCATCACGCTTCTCATTACGATTTCACGCTTAGCGATCATGGTCGTTGACAGACTCCGGACCGGGATCATCTCGCACAGGAAGCGTGCTAACTTGCGATTTGCCTGCTATTCGCGGGTCGTTGACGGCGACCAAGCCACGCTCAGGATCCGCGACAATCATTTGGGCGACGCCCGCCGTCGGCAGGATGGCAACTTTATGCCCCTTTGCTGCCAAGGCTTCCTTGCGTGCGTCTGAGATGGTTCGCTCGACGCTCAGTCGGTCGGGACGCCACTGGTGATGGACCCGCGGCTCCGCGAGTACTTGCTCCGGCGGTAGGTTGCGATCGACCACGCCGAGGATGGCCTGCAGTACTTGGGTAATGATCTTTGGTCCCCCGGCGGCGCCAACGGTGAGCAGCGGCTCGTCATTAGCGTCTACTACTATCGTAGGGCTCATCGACGAAAGCGGGCGTTTGCCTGGCGCCACGGCGTTGTTCTCGGCGCCGACTAGCTGGAAAGCATTCGGGGCGCCCGGCAGCGTCGAGAAGTCATCCATCTCGTTGTTCAGCACCACGCCCGTGCCCGGTATGACCACCTTGCTGCCAAACGAGGTGTTGACCGTCGCCGTGATGGCCACCCAGTAGCCTTCGGAGTCGGCGGCGGCGATGTGCGTCGTGTGCCTGCCAAACAAATCTTGTCGCCACGCTTTGGGCGTTCCATGGCTGGAGACGGTCGTTGCGTGGCTGAGGGAAATCTTTGCACGCAATTTGTCGGCATACGCCTTCGACGCCAGACCGCGCGGAACTTCGGCAAAGTCGGCATCGCCAAGCCAGTGGGCACGGTCGGCGAACGCCAGCTTCATCACCTCGGCCAGCAGGTGGGCATAGTCGGCCGGTTTCTCTTTAGCGAGGGTTTGCACGTCATACGGTTCGAGCAGGTTCAGCATCTGAGCAACATGCACACCGCCCGAACTCGGTGGCGGAAAACCGACGACCTTAAGGCCGCGATAAGTCGAACGCACCGCTGTGCGTTGCTTCGCCTCGTACCCGGCAAAGTCGGCTGCTGTGAGCAAGCCACCACTCTGCTGCATCCATGCTTTGGTCTGCTGTGCGAACTTGCCGTGATAGAACCAGTCGATGCCGTCGCTCGCCAGCGCTCGATAAGTGCGGGCGAGATCGGGACGTCGAACGACATCACCCTCAGCAGGCGCCTTCCCGTCGCGATTGAGAAATGCGGCCTGCGATGCCGGAAATCGCTGCAAGTTCTCACGTTGGCTTCTCAACGCGGAGGCCATCGTTCTGGAAACGGCGAAGCCTTGTTCGGCGGCTTCGATTCCCGGTTGCAATAGCCGGCTCAGCGGCAATTCGCCGCACCGGTCATTCAGCTTCTGGTAGGCCGCCAGGGCGCCCGGCACTCCGGCCGCAAGCGGTCCGGTTTGGCTTAGCGAGGCAACAGCCTTGCCATCGCGAACGAACATGTCGCGGGTCGCGGCCGCTGGCGCCATTTCGCGGCCGTCGATCGCGAGGAACTGCCCATTCGGCAGCCGAACCAATGCCAAGCAGCCTCCACCGATACCAGAGTTGTGGCTATCAACCACGCCGAGCGTCAGGGCTGCGGCAATGGCTGCGTCGACCGCGTTACCGCCATCTTCGTATACCTCCATCGCAGCGTCGGTCGCCAGCGGGTGGACCGTCGCGATGGCAACCGTGCGTTCCGCCGTCGCCTTCGCCGGCTGCTGCATAGTCGCCGGTTGTGCCGACGCCGGCGCAATCACGCAGACAATCGCAGCACAAGCGACGAGATTTCTTGCAAAGATACGCAGCATCACGACTCAGTTCGATTTAATCTGACGAAGGTCGAAAACAGCAAGCCCGCAGCGATGGTGGTTGTCGATCCGACGAGCGAATACCACGGCCAACTCAAACGCAGGCCGAAGGCCACAACGCAGCAAGCTACCAACCCGCAAAGCAATCCAGAGACGCCCACAGTTTGGTTTACCTTGCCTAGCCAAATCGCCAGGGCGTACAAACCTAAGAGTAATCCCGTAGAGAACCCGGCGACAGCCAAAGCAGCGTCGATTACCGAACTTGCTAACGCAAAATGGTAGGTCACCAGGGCAATGCCAATCTGAAACAGGCATGCCGCCACCGTTGCCACGCGGGCGGCGGCGACGGTCTTCGATCGATCGGGCGGCAGGCAAAACCAACTTGCCAGATCCGATACGACGACGCCCGCCGACGAGTTAAGCGAACTCGACAGCGTCGACATCGAAGCCGCCAATACAGAGGCAATCACAAAGCCACGTAGTCCGATGCCCAACCGATTAACAATAAAGCCGATGAAGGCCTGGTCGCCACCTTCGGCGGCATACTCTGGCGGGGCAGTTGAATACAAGCATGCCAAACCAATTCCTACGAATAGGAAAAGCGAAAACTGTGCGAAAACGACCGGCCCGCTGAGGCCCAAGGCAATGCCGGCTTGGCGGGGCGACCGTGCACACAGGTAACGCTGCACCATCATGTGGTCGGCGCCGTGCGAAGCCATGGTCAATGCGGCGCCACCGATCACGCCGGACAGCAACGTTACGGAGGACGTTGTTAGCGAAAGGCTGAAATCAAACAACTGCAGCCGGCCGGTCTCGGAAGCAAACTCCCAAACTGCCGTCGCCCCACCTGGCACGTCCCCAAGAAGTACGAACAAGGCCGCGACGGCGCCGATCGTATACATCGTGAATTGCACAAAGTCGTTGACCACAACCGAAGTCACTCCGCCGACAACCGCGTACGCGGCCGTGCACGCAGCCAATACGATGACCGAAACGTCAAAATCGAGACCTGTCGCTGCGCTGACGAGCAGTCCGGTAAGAAACAGTCGCAAGCCGTCCGAAACGTTCCGCATTACCAGGAAGATAACCGACGCCAGTGAGCGGACGCCCGAACCATACCGTTCTTCCAAGACTTGATAGGCCGTCAGATAGTCGCCGCGAAAAAAGTTTGGCAGCAGCACCCAGACGACAATCAGCCGACCGACGATGTAGCCGATTGCCAACTGCAAGAACGTAAGATTGCCGCCGTCGGCAAACGACTTGCCCGGCAAGCTGAGAAACGTGACGGTGCTCGTCTCCGTCGCGACAATTGAAAACAAGAGCAACGGCCAGCCAAACTGCCGGCCGCCTACCAGATAGCCTTCCGCGGTTTGCTCGCCTCGCCCAAACGCCAAGCCAATCGCCATGCTGGCAGCCAAATAGCAGCCGATGACAATCCAATCGGCGGTAGGCAGCGAGGTTGCTAACAAGGCGTATGAGGAATTAGCGAGTAACGAAATCGGATAAATTCGCGTCGGCAGACAAGTGTCAGCAAAGCCGGTTTGTTATTCTGCATACTTGCGATTCAATGGCAGCGCAGTTATCTGTCCGAATTGCGCATGCACAGCATCGCACGCAAAACCATCATCGGCAACGCAAGCCTATGGCCATTGACTCCCGTTCGCCGCCGCTGTTTCTCGGCGTTGATTCTGGCGGCACGAAGACTCGGGCCATTTGCGCGACGGTCGGAACCGAAGGTCGGCTCTGCATACAAGGCATCGGCGTAGGTGGCCCTGGCAATCCTCTGAGCAGCGGGATCGACGCTGCGACCAATGCCATCGCAGCGGCAACCCGGCAGGCACTGGATGATGCGCGAGTAGAAACGACGCTTCCCCAACGCGGTGTGTTCGCCGTAGCGGGCGCCGCTCACGAGGCGTCCCGGCAAGAACTCACCGATCGACTCAACAGCCTTGGCTTGGCAGACCATTGCGAAGTCGTTCCCGACTACACGCCTCTGTTCGCGACAGCCGAACCTGACCTGCCGGCCGCTGCGATCGTCATCGGTACGGGCTCCGTAGTATTCGTCCGCGATGCAACGGGCAACATCTTCCGAAGTGGTGGCTGGGGCTATCTGCTCGGCGACGAAGCGAGCGGTTACGCCATAGGCAAAGCTGCGGTCCAGGTGACACTACGAGCACATGAGCACGGCTTGCCCATGGGCGAGGTTGGTCACTTGGTGCTCACGCAGCTTGGCTGTCCCAGGCCAGATGACCTGCTAAAAACGATCTATGCGGCAGCCGACTCACGAAGGTTGCTCGCTTCGCTCGCCAAAGGCATTTTCCAGCTGGAACCAAACGATGCGGCGGCCGCGCAGATCATTGCTGAGGCTGGTGAGGAATTCTCACAGACCGTCGAGCGAGCACTCCAGACGGCCGGGATCGGCGAGGCAGAACTCCGTGTCGAGTTCACCGGCAGCGTCGCTCTGGCGAGCGAGAGCTTCCGCCAGCGGATCCTCCAGCCGCTCAAAACTCACTGGAACATTGGGGCTAAGCCCCTGCTTCTACGCGACCCTGCCGAGGCCTGTCTGCATATGGCTGCCGCCATCGCGTAGCAGGATGTGGGAAAACTCACTCAGCAGGGTGTGAGAAACCGCATTATCTGTGGTTTTTACCGCGAATTATCCGTTTTACGCCGACGAGCGCGAAAAAAAAACCGCCGTTTCGCGCAAGAATGGATGTCTTCTACTAGACTAAAGTGTCGAGCCAACACACGTGTCTACCAGCAGCCAGAGTCCGCCTAAGTCTATGCCAGTGCAGTCTTTCAAAGAGAACGGTGCGTCTGAGTCGTCTGAAGAGTCTTCCGCGGTGCTCACGCGACGCAAAACACGCCGGGTGGTCGTCTGCGTCGAGACCGACACCTCGTACGGTCGCCGGGTTATCCGCGGAATCGCCAACTATGCCGAGCTGAATGGCGGCTGGCACTTGGTGCTCGACCCCCGCGACTTCGAACATCGCTCCGCCCTGCCCGAGGGTTGGGAAGGGGACGGCATCATCGCTCGGCTCAGCACGCGTACTCAAGTCGAACGTATTCAGGCGTGCAACGTGCCGATCGTCAACGTCGACGACATGTTCATTGGCCTCGAAGGCGTTCCCTCGGTCATCAACGACGAGGCGGCGCTCGCCGAGCAGGCGGTCACTCACTTGCTCGACCAGGGTTTCCGCACCTTTGGCTACTTCGCACCACCTAGCACCGATTATTCCAAGCGTCGTGGCGAAGCCTTCGAGGCTGCCCTCGCAGAGCGGGGCTACGAGTGCCACACGTACAAGCCTGGCTACCGACCAGGAAGAAAACTCAGCTGGGTAGAGCAGCAACGGCGCGTCTCGCGATGGCTGGCGTCGCTCGAAAAGCCAATTGCGATTCTCGCGATCGATGCGCAGCAGGCGCGGCAACTTGCCGAGATCTGCCACCTGCGTTCGCTTCGCGTGCCCGACGACATCGCTATTCTCTCCGGCGATGCCAACGACATCATGTGCGAAGTCTC
>JBCDCL010000229.1:0-5600 GCA_039182175.1 Planctomycetota bacterium | reverse complement strand
CTCGATCACTCCGAGGAAGGGGTCGCCGCCTCGGTCCTAGGATTGCCCGGGTGCCATTCTCAAGGCGCCACGGAAGAAGAAGCGTTGGCCAATATTCGTGACGCGATCAGAGAGTACCTGGACGTCCAAAAAGAGCTTTGGTCCGAACGTGACGTCCGCGAAGTCGAAGTGGAGGCATAGCGTTGCCGAAGCTTCCCGGTGTGAACCATAAAGACGCCATTCGCGCTCTTGAAAAAGCCGACTTCGTCATCGCACGCGAGGGGAAGCTTACCGTCATGACCGATGGACAACGCATCTTGACGATTCCACGGCACAATCCGATCAATGCCTTCACCATGGGCGGCATCGTTCGAGACGCGGGGCTGTCCATTGACGAATTCCGCAAGCTTCTCTAGTCGGCAATGCGTATTCTCGGCATCGATCCTGGTTTGAACATCACGGGCTACGGCGTGATCGACGCCGAAGGCCGACGAGTGAAGCTGGTCGAGGCGGGTGTTGTTCGGGGCAGCAAAGGCAAGTCGCTTGCGCACCGCGTCGGCGAAATCCACGCCGGCGTTGCCGAAGTCATCGAGACGACCGAGCCGGAAGTCTTAGCAATCGAAGAACTCTACTCGCACTACGAGCGGGTAAAGACTTCGATTCTGATGGGCCATGCCCGCGGCGTGATCGTTCTTGCCGGCGTTCAGGCGGGGCTACCGGTTGAGCACTACGCTGCGACGCAGATCAAGAAAACGCTCACCGGCGCCGGCCGGGCGCCAAAGACTCAGATGCAGCAAGCGGTGCAACGCGAGCTGGGACTCCCTTCGCTCCCCGAGCCGGCTGACGTCGCGGATGCACTGGCGATTGCAATGACGCATTGGTTTCTCGGCTGCCGGCCGTCGGCTATCGGCTCTCAGCTCGATTAGCTACAGTCGCTCGCATGATCACCAAAATAACTGGCCGCGTCGCAGCAGTTGCAGACGAATCGCTCACGCTCGCTGCTGGCGCCTTCGAGCACGAAGTGCTAATTCCCGAATTTGCACGCCGGGCATTGCAGTCAAGCGTCGGCGAAGAGGTATCGCTCCACACGATCGAGTACCTGGAAGGCGATCCTGCTCGGGGAAGGCTGACGCCGCGCATGGTCGGATTCTTGAATCCAATCGAGCGTGAGTTCTTCAATCTCTTCTGCCAAGTCGATGGCGTTGGCGTGAAGAAGGCGCTGCGAGCAATGGTCCGTCCAGTGGCGGAACTGGCGACGCATATCGAAGAGCAAGATGTCAAAGGCTTATCAGCGCTGCCTGGCATAGGGCCGGCGACCGCCGAGCGAGTGATTGCAAAGCTTCGCCGCAAAGCGGCCAAATTTGCCCTGCTCATCGCTCGCGACACACCGGTTGGCGCCGAAGTAGAACAAGATTTGGTTTCCGAGGTTTTCGAAATCCTGCAAACGCTTGGCCACAGCGAGGCCGACGCCCGCCGCCTGCTCGACGACGCACTGGGCCGCAAGAAAAAGTACAAGGACGTCGAAACGCTGCTCCACGCCGTGTACGAGCAACGACAAAGCTAACGGGCATTCGCCTCCGATCAGCCTTAAACCTCTGGGAGGTTCCTCCTAGTCGCGATTCGGTTTCCCACCCACTTGGGGGGCCAATTTGGTGTTTGGTGCAACAGCGGCTATTCTCAATGACGGAACAGCGGAAGTTGGGGCTACGGTCAAAGCCCCGCACAGCCGATCTTGGCTTAATAAAATTCGCCATCGCCCCTTGGGAAGAGTTACGAAGTGCTGCTGTTCCGATTCGTTGTATTCTCTAGCTTCACGTTGTTCCTTGCAGCAGTGGCTGGTGCGCGGACGTGGACGGACGATCAAGGCGAGACGTTCACCGCCACTTTTCTTCGCGTTAGCGGCAACATTGTCGTGATGAATGACGGCAGTCAGGTCATTCACATGCCGCTCGACAGCCTGTCGTCGGAAGATCGTGCCTGGGTAGCCGCCTGCTGTTCCGTCGAAAAGAAGCGCGAATGGCACACGGTGACCGGCGGATCGATCGTTGGGCTTTTCCTGCGATACGAGTCGGGCAAGGTGGTTCTTCGCACCGGCGCGGGCGAGCGGTCGGTGTGGCTTGATCGGCTTAGCCGTGCTGATCGCGAGTTGCTAAATCGGGCGACCGATGGCGATGTACCACAACAGGTTCCCTCCAGTCCGACTGTCGTCACCACCAATCTGCCCTCCGAAGAGCGGCTTTGGACTTCTGCCAGCGGGAAAGAGATCGTCGCCGAGTTCGTACGCATCGATGGTGATCGTGTTGTTTTGCGGATGAAGGGGAAGGAGTACCGCGTCCGCCTGAATCGACTGTCCGAAGCAGACCGGCAGTACGTCGCCGATCGCCAAAAAGCATTCGCCAGCGAAGCGGTTCCTAGCTTCGAAGAAGTCGCTGACGATCAGTCAGCAACGAGCAGCCGAAACGTTTCTAGAACAGCGATTGAGCAGACACCCGATCCAGAACCAACGCCCGTCTTTGACGCACTAATCGCCGATGGCGGGCCGTATAGCTATCGCGTCGAAAACAGCGGCGGTCAACGCCGCGTTTGGGCGAATGGCTTCGAACTGTTTGGCGCCGATGCTGACCGCTTAGTTGCCTACATGCGTGAACATGGCGATCGGTTGGCAACCGAAAAGTACATGCCTGCCGAAGCGATGAGTCAACACCAGGCGTGGCGAGAACAAGATCGTCAGCAACGCCTGAGCGACCGCGAGGAAGCCTTGGAGCGGCGCCGACGATGGATGGAAAAACAGGCCGAACAAAAGCAGCCGCGTTATCCGCAACAAGTTAGCCGAGACAACGCGGGCAAAGATCAGGGCGAGGTCACGCCGGTTTTCTCCTATCAGTGTTACTCGTGCAATAACTACTTTGAGTCGACGCGAAAGACCGGTGTGGGCGACAAATGCCCGCATTGTGGCGTGGAGTTCAATGAGTACACCGACGAAGATGGCGTGACGCAAACAACGGCGTGGTCGCCACGAGGCATTGGCAGAGTCATTGTGTGGAGTATCGTAGGCATAGCCAGTCTTGTCGGTTGGCTAGCGAGGCGGACCTGATCTTGCCGAGGACGAGCATGGCCGAGCGTCTGTTTCGCATCGCTCGCCTGCCCGCCATCGCCTACCTCGTGGTGCTGCTTCTGATGACTTGTTTCGAACGCTGGCTCGTTTATCCGGCGCCGCCTTACGATCGATCCGATTGGAGCCCTGGCGGGGAAGAGTTTGAAGATGTCGACTTTCAGTCGACTGATGGGACCAAGCTCCACGGTTGGCTACTAGAGCTCGACCAGTCCGATCGGGTGGTGCTTTACTTCCACGGCAACGGCGAGCAGGTGGCCGACAATGCTGATCTGATTTCGTTTCTGAGCGAGCATCTCAACGCCACGGTGTTCTTGTTCGATTACCGTGGCTACGGGAAGAGTGAAGGCAAGCCGCACGAGGAGGGTTTGATCGCTGACGGTATTGCCGCCCAGCGGTGGCTTGCCGACAGGACCGGAAAGCCGGCTGACGAGATTCTACTTGTCGGCCGATCAATTGGTGGCGGCGTTGCGGTGGCGTGTGCAGCGGAACTGGGCGCCGAGGCACTGGTGCTGCAAAGCACTTTCAATCGTCTCACCGACGCTGCGGCCAATCACTTCCCTTGGCTGCCGGTGAGGCTATTGATGCGGAACCGC
The DNA here is from genome assembly GCA_039182175.1 of Planctomycetota bacterium. GTDB lineage: Bacteria > Planctomycetota > Planctomycetia > Pirellulales > Lacipirellulaceae > JBCCQL01. Next base: position 1,913 of record JBCDCL010000229.1, on the reverse strand, counting down.
TACGATTCGATGAAGCGGATCCAGCAGTACGACGGTCCACTGTTCATGAGCCACGGTACGGCAGACAGCGTTGTGCCGATAGAGTTGGGCAGGCAGTTATTCGATGCGGCCCCCAGCGACAAGAAAGAGTTCTTCGAGATCGAAGACCGGGATCACAACGATCCGCAGACTTCCGACTACTATCACGCTCTCCAAGACTTTCTCGGCAGCGAAGTAGATTCCGAGCCCGTCGAGTAAACCGCTTCCGAAACGCGGCAATTGGCCAATCTTGCAGTTCACGCCGCTCTGGCAGTTTTGCTGCCTACACGGAGCAAACAGTCTGCCTAGGAGCAATCGCTGCCGGTCTGATACACTGCAAGGCATCTTGCCCACTGCCACGGACTGCCTGCAATGCCTCGCGAACGGATTCTCTCTGCCGACGACACCGACCAACTGCCGCCCCAGCCGCCAGCGGCGGTGATGGCGGCTGCTGTTGGTGAAGAAGAGCCCGCCCTCCGTCCGCGGCACATGCACGAGATGGTCGGCCAGCGAGCGGTCTACGAGCGAATCAAAATCGCTGTCGACGCCGCAATGATGCGTAAAGAGCCGCTCGGGCATTTGCTACTCGACGGGCCGCCAGGGTTAGGCAAGACAACGTTCGCAACTTGCATCCCTCGCGACCTGGGCGTCGAGCTACAGATTGCCAGCGGCGCCGCACTCGCCGCGCCAAAAGACTTGCTGCCTTACTTGACCAACGCTCAGCGGGGCTCGGTGCTGTTCATCGATGAAATCCATCGGCTGCCGAAGGCGGTCGAAGAATTTATGTACCCGGCAATGGAAGATTTCCGGATCGACATTACGCTAGGCGAAGGCGTCAATGCACGCACCGTGAACATGCCGGTCGAACCGTTCACGCTGATCGGCGCCACCACGCGGACCGGTATGCTCTCGGCGCCACTGCGAGATCGCTTTGCGATTCGCGAGCATCTCGACTTCTATTCGGAGCGAGAATTAGGCGAGATCGTTCGCCGTAATGCAAAGAAGCTGAACATCGAGATCGAAGCGGAGGCGGCCGCCAAGATTGCCCTTACCAGTCGGGGCACTCCGCGTATCACCAACAATCGGCTACGCTGGGTGCGTGACTACGCCACCAGTCGAGCCGATGGACGGATCACGCTCGACGTCGCCGAGGCGGCGCTCGGCATGTTAGGAATCGATCCGCTTGGTCTCGATCCGCAAGACACCAAATACCTAGAGACGATCCGCCGTGTTTTTGACGGCGGGCCGGTTGGTGTCGAGGCAATTGCCCACACGCTGAACACTGCGACGGATACGTTGACCGACGAAGTAGAGCCTTTCCTGCTTCGGCAAGAATTGGTAGTTCGTTCGCCACGTGGTCGGCGTCTGACGGCGAAAGGGTACGAGCACCTCGGCTGCACGCCGCCCGCCGGCCCGGCCTACGATTCTCGCGCCGATGCCGACGACACGCCTCTCTTCGATTAGCATGGGGTTCCCAAAGCCCGCCCGCTACCAGCCTAGTTTTTCGCCTGTCGTGCAATACTTTCTACTGCTGGTTGGCATCGTCTGTTGCTCGATTTCGGTGATCTTCATCAAGAAGTCGGGCGTTGATCCAATCTTGTTGTCAGGCATGAGGCTGGCGATTGCCGCTGTGGTGCTGGCTCCCCTGTATGCGATCGATTGGCGTCGGTACCGCAGCCAGCTGACCCTACGCCATTTGCAAGACACGGCCTTGCCCGGCTTGGTGTTGGCTCTGCACTTCATCTCTTGGATCATTGGCGCCCGCCTGACGCCGGCGGCAAACTCGACACTCATTGTGAACATCGTACCGGTGGTCATGCCCGCGCTCTTGTGGCTGTTGGTGCGAGAGCGACTGACGAAGCGGGAAATCTTGGCGACCCTGATCGTGACGCTCG
>JBCDCL010000228.1:0-5612 GCA_039182175.1 Planctomycetota bacterium | reverse complement strand
TGGCATCGACACGATACTGCACACGGAGGTGATAGTCGCTTGGCCAGGAGTCGAGCGTTTCTGGTGCATCGACCGAGCCCTGAAACTCGGCCGTGACGCTCGAATCGTCTTGATCGACCGTTCGCCACGCTCGTGTGAATGTGAAGCCGTGGATCGCATTGCCGTGCGGATCACCTGGCGGTAGTCGATAGGTTTCGCCTTCAAATTCGAACTCGGCCCCGCCGATCCGTCCGGGAAACGGGAAAAGCAGTGGAATGCCACTGCTTGACGGGCGATGCTCTCCGCTGGCGAAGCCGTCGCTAGCCCACAGCATTTCTCGCGGGCCGTCGCTCAGTTGCGGCCGCCAACTAAAGCAGTTGCAGCCTTGGCTGATGAGCACGTCGGCGGTAGATCCGGTTTGCGGATCGGTAATTCGTACAACGTCGGCAGCCAAGGCTTACTCCTAACTCGTGAAAGGTCGTTTGCTTGCGACGAAGATCGGCAATGGCCGCGCGAAATTCTACTGGCGTCACTCGAAGGGTGACTGTGCCTGTTGCGCCGCCCAAGCCATATACGCTACCGCCACGACCGTGAGTGTCACCGTCCAACGAACCAAACGCGGCGATGCCTCGCCAGTGGCGGCTGACAGCAATAGCTTACCCAAGCCAATCGCCATCATCACGCCCGCAACGAAAGCCACCGTCGCGTTAACGTCGCCGCCCAGCAGTGCCCGCTGCTGCAAAGCGGGAAGCTGCACCAACGTCGCCATGCCGCTCACCATCAAGAGCATCACACCGACGAGTCCAGCCACGCCACCTGCAATGACCGCGGCCGACTCACAAGACGCATCACGACGTGGCGCCTCCGCCTTCGCGACAGTCCTGTGACGACTGCACGTCGCTGACCACAACACGGCAACGCCTGCGACCAACACGCTTAGAGACCAGAAGTGAGTCACTTTCCAGAACAGGTCCGGGGTGAGCAGCAGGCGGCGAAATACCGGGCGGGTTATCTCCGCCTCGCTCGCCAGCGACGGGTCACCGGCCACGGCGCCCAACACGGTCATAAACGTCGGGAAGTGATACAGCAGATTCGTCGCGGCGACCAATGCAATCGCGCCGTGTAAAAGGGGCCGCTTCGCAAGACGCGTCCACCAAGTCAAGTAAATGCCGTAGAGCACCAGCGTGAAGCACCACTCGGCGGCGAGAAGCGTATACGTCTGTGGTGGGAACCGTAGCACAGCCTTGCGATACGCCTCGTCGGCTGCCCCCCACAATATTCCGCCCGACAAAAAGCCGAGCACGACGCCGACGATCATCGCCAGTAGCGAAGCGACCGCAACGCGTCGCAAGACGCCCTGATCGTCTTGTCGCAAGCTCGGAACGCACCGCAAGCCCGCCACGAGCAATGGCCCCGTGCCCGCCAAGGCGCCGGCAAGCAAATGCGCCGTGAGCAATGCTACTCGGAGTATTTCGGTCAGCAAGTCCAAAGCTCAGGTCCGCGCATAAGGATCTGTCTACGAGTAATCGTTTTAGCCGTATCAGCGAATCTAATAACTGCCGCTCTCCAGGGCTACTCCGCGACACCTCTGCCTGAGGGATTCACGCAGGCCGCATGTTGCAGTAACTTCGCATTCGCATACTGCTCGCACTCCAACGGTCACCAGCAATGAAAAGCTATCGCAAAGAACTCTGGTTCAACGTTCCTGCCCGCATGGACTTCGTCAACATTACGCCCGATGTCGAACAGTGCGTTCGCGACAGCGGCATTGCCGAGGGCATGGTGCTGGTGAACGCGATGCATATTACCGCCAGCGTCTTTATTAATGACGATGAGCCGGGCCTGCACAGCGACTACAAGCGATGGCTCGAAGCGCTGGCGCCGTTTGATGCAGGAACGGATCCTTCGCAAGGCGGCTACCACCACAATCGGACGGGCGAGGACAATGCCGACGCACATCACAAGCGGCAAGTGATGGGTCGCGAAGTGGTCGTCGCGATTACTGGTGGAAAGCTCGACTTTGGTCCGTGGGAGCAAATCTTCTATGGCGAGTTCGACGGCCGGCGGAAAAAACGGGCCCTGGTGAAGATCATCGGCGAGTAGCCAGGGACGGCGGCGGCGGAGTGTCGCTACCCGCAGGTGGCGGGCGAACTACAGTACGGCATGATCACGAATCTCTTGCAGCGATGGTCCGACTGGACCGGCGACCGCCACCTCGAACAAGCGATCCGGGCCGAACTTCGGCGTATGGAGTTGCCCGCCCACGCCGCCAAGATCCGCCGCGTCAGGCTCGTGGCGATCCAGCGGCCCGGCTGGGTGCAGGTACGCCGCTTTCAGGTCGAAACGCTCGACGCCGATAAGAATCCGTACCAACTCATCGGACTAGCCCGGGACGACGGACGCCAATCCCGCATCAAGGTCCTACTGACCCGCGACGTTGACGTACTCAAGCGGCAACTCGATGAGTGGTCCGAAGGACTCATCCGCCGAGGCTAACTGCAGCCACGGACTTCGGCAGCGTTCATCTCTTTCGGCCGCAGACGCCGCCCAGAGCGGCGAGTAGTAGTATCGAAGTGGTGGCGGGCTCGGGGACAGATCCCGTCGCATTGATGGCGCCACTCGGTGGCGTGCCGGAGCCGAAATTGTTCCGCCACAAATCATATTGGCCAATGGTGTATTCGCTGCCCAAGCCATCCCGCCAAACCGTGTAGTCGAGGATGTCGACAAAGCCGTCTGCGTTAAAGTCACCATCAAGCGTCGCGGCCACCACGGTGTACGGCAGCGAGAACTGTAGGCTGCCGCCACCCGTGCCCTGGGCATCGCTCGTGATGTTGACGAAGATCGAGTTGAGGCCGAGCGTGGACGTATTGAGCGTAAAGTCGAACGTATCGGCGATGCCATCCGCCAAGTCTGACCCGCTAAATTGCACCACGGAGCCATTCGCAATCGTCACCGAGTAATCAAGGTCGTCGGCGCCGAGGGCAGACACCACGTCTGCAACATTCTCAATGAGCAGGGAATACGTTTCATCGGCGCCTTGCTCTACCTGGCTCTCTAGACCGACGATCGAAGCGGATAGCACGGATGGCAATTGGTAGTCCGCAACCACCGGCAGGTGATCGCTGGCAGTATTCAATGCGTTGAGCACTTGAGTCTTGGAGTAAGTCGGATTCGTGCCAAAATCAAAAACGATGTTATTACCGACATTTATGGGGTCGTTGTAGGTCGACCCATTGTTACCAAACGCTCGATAGGAATCGCCGATAAAGTCGAGTCCTTCACCGTCAAACCACTCGCCCGTTGGCAGTTGGAAGTCAAACCGATCGTCGATCTCGCTACCGCCGTGCGTATGAACGAATCGGGCATCAAAGTTGTTCTTCCATACCGCCGGAGCAATATTCGCGACCGGATCGAACGCTTGGCCGGGACCGCTGGCAAGTAGCGTTCCGAAGGCAGGTTCTGCGGGATCGAACGAGGAACCAGCGGTGCCGTCGTTACGCAGGTTAAAGTCGCCAAGGAAGATGGCGTGCGTTCCCTCGCCGAGTGCGTCGGCATCGTTTCTTAGATTAACGGCTTCGGCCGCTCGTCGTCCGCGATCTTCGTCGCCTTCTTCATCTGGACCTCCACCCGCCTTGAAGTGACTGTTGTAGACGTAGAAGTCGGCACTGCTGTCGTAGCCAATCGGTCGAAACTGTCCACGCAACGCTTCTCGTGGCGGCGTAAATCCATTTACTGTCGACCGTGTAACCGCCTCTTCGTCGATCAACTCGACCGTGTCATTGCGGTAAACAAATGCCTGTCTGAGCGAGCCCCCTGCGGTAAAGGTGGTCGACCGAGAATAAGTGCCCGCTCCGTAGATTCCGTTCAGCAGATCAACAATTGCTTGGGTCGTGGTGGTCGGCGCGGCCTGCTCCTGTAGAGCAAGGATGTCGATTGGCTTCGCAAACCCGTTGACACGCTCCTCCCCGATTGCCTGCAGCACAACGCCCAGGTCCGCTTCTGGTGAAGGATCTAGCGTGTTGTAGGCGACAATCCGAAGTTGTGCTTCGGCAACGGTGGCGCCGAAAAGCACTATTATCGCGCTGAAAAATAGCTTGTTCGTAATCATCCTGTTCCTTTGAGACTACCTCTTCGCCTGTTCTGGGTACTGGAGTCTTAAACCCAGCCTGACCGTACGTCAACGAAAGGCTCAGGCGCCGCTGGCGGACGGTGAATCAGATTACGGTAGGCGGCCGCACCGAAGTCTCTAGAATGACCGAAAACGTGCTGATTGTCTAACTTCCGGAGCCTGCCATGGCGTGGTTTTTGTTGCTTGTTCAGGCTTTTTGCTCGCTCTACATGACGGGGCTGATTTGGTTTGTGCAGTTGGTGCACTACCCGATGTTCGCCGACGTGCCTGCCGAGAGCTTCGTCGAATTCGAGCGGATTCACCAGGCACGCACCACGTGGGCAGTCGGGCCGCCGATGCTCGGAGAATTTTTCACCGCCCTGCTCTTCTTCTGGTACCGCCCGGAAGGCGTCCCCGCTTGGGCGCCCTGGGCAGGACTCGCCCTGCTGGTCCTGGTCGATGGGTCGACTGCCATCTTCTTCGGTCCGCAGCATGGCCGGTTGTCGAGCGGCTTCGACGCCACGCTGCATCGGCAGTTGGTCGACTGGAACTGGCTCCGCACCTTCGGCTGGACCGCCCGCGGCCTAATGTTGCTATGGCTTGTGAAGAAAGCAAGCTGAGTCAGCACAAGCCACTCCCCTATCCTGCGACATGCGTGCGGGACGAGGCGATTGTCGCAATCCACTGCGGTAACGGGCTCGGCAGGCTCGGAACCGGTCGACTACGAGATTGGTGGGAGCAAAACCAAGTTGGCTGCTGCGCGTCCGGATCGCCCCCAAGAGAGCCGGCGGATCTGAATTGCGTACCGATAGCATTCTAGCGAGAGCAGAATGCTCGCCGGCAATAAGTCGCTGTCGGGCGCGGCACGATGTTTGCTTTTCTCAACCGGCGATAAAGTCGATTCCTCCCACTCCTCACTAGAGCAAGTCATGTCTACCCGCCTCCCTGCCGCCCTCTCTTTTCCTCTATTCACCGCCATCGCAATCGCTGCGACTCTGCTGTGGAACGGCCCTCTAACTGCTGTTGCCCAAGAATCATCAGCGGCTACGAGCGACAACGAGAGTCAGGACAGTAGCGGCGAATCTACCGACGAGAGTAGCGTTGCCGACTCAACCGCGAGCAACTCCGAGGGCGAGGGAGAAGAAGAGTCCGAAGCAACGAACGAGTATGCCACGCATTTGCTGGGCATGACGCTCTCAAATAACGCAAATGGCGATGCCAACAACGAAGAAGGAAGCGCCGGAGCCACCGCTGACGACCGGCCGAATGAGACGCCGGGCGCCTTGGTTGTCGACATCGACCCGCTGAGCCCCGCCTGGAACGCCGGCGTGCGAACGCAGGATATCGTCGTGAGTTTCTCCGGATTTGACGCCGAAGACGAAAGCTTCGAGGTCTTTATCAACGCTGCTCGCGAGGTTGTCAAAGCTCGGAAAGAGGGCGACACGATTGCGATCACAATCGTCCGGGACGGAGAAGAACAAGACCTGCGAATTGAAGAGCGTTCAGCAGAGGTCACGATCGATGA
>JBCDCL010000227.1:0-5623 GCA_039182175.1 Planctomycetota bacterium | reverse complement strand
GTCGCCTCTCACCCCGCGAACTTCGGGATCTCCGGCGTCGGAATCTCTTTCAGCAGTCGGTTGATCACGTCTTCGGTCGTCATCCCCTCGGCTTGGGCTTGGAAGTTGGTGCTTACGCGGTGGCGGAGCACCGGCATGGCGACCTTTTGAATGTCTTCAATGGCGACGCTAAACCGGCCGTCCATGGCGGCCAGGGCTTTGCCTCCTTGGATTAGGAACTGCCCCGCACGGGGGCCGGCGCCCCAGTCGACCAGCTCGCGAACAAACTCCGGCGCCGTGTCATCTTTGGGGCGGGTTGCCCGCACTAGATTCGAGACGTACTTGATGATGTATTCGCTCACCGCAACGCTGCCGACCAGCTTTTGCACGTTGAGAATCGCTTTTGCCGAGAGCACTTTGGTGATCTCTGGCTTTTCACCCCTGGTGGTGGCGGCGAGGATCTTCTCTTCCTCGTCTTGCGACGGGTAGTCGACCTTGATGTTGAACATAAACCGGTCGAGCTGCGCTTCGGGCAGTGGGTAGGTGCCTTCTTGTTCGATCGGGTTTTGCGTGGCGATCGTGAAGAACGGATTGGGCAAGTCGTAGGTCGTTTGGCCAACGGTCACTTGGCGTTCTTGCATCGCTTCGAGCAGCGCTGCCTGCGTCTTGGGCGGGGTGCGGTTGATCTCGTCGGCCAGCAAGATGTTGGCGAAGATCGGCCCTTCGACAAATCGAAAATTCCGCCGGCCTTCTTCGTCCTCTTCCAGCACGTTGGTGCCGGTGATGTCCGACGGCATTAGGTCGGGCGTGAATTGGATCCGCTTGAAATTGAGGTCGAGGATCTTGGCGAGCGTCGACACCATCAACGTCTTCGCCAAGCCGGGCACGCCCTCTAGCAAGCAGTGGCCACGGGTGAAGATGGCGGCGAAGATCTGCTCGATCACCAGATTCTGCCCGATAATCACCTTCTGCAACTCTTCCTGCATCACAAACCGGTGCTGCCGGAACTCTTGCAGGACGTCGCCCAGGTTGCGTTGGCCTTTGCCTTGGGCAGCGGGGGATCCCTGAGCTTGGGTAGTTGTCTGAGGATTCGACACGGACTCTCCTAGGCTTCGGCGACACGTAGGTCGCCGGCAATTCACCAATCACCAATCACTCCCGTGGCTGGCATTCTACGCCTGCGTTCGCAAACGAGAAACGGCCGCCGCGGGGCGTTTGCCGATGCAACTGCCGAAACGTACGATATTTGCGTCGATTGGCTCCTCCACCAGCAAGGCCGCAGGATGCACTTGTCCAACCAACCTCGCACTCCCCGGCCTGTTGCACGGGTTGTGTTAATCGTACTGGCGAGTCTGCTTGCATTTGCTCCGGCGGGCCACCGCGAGGCGATGGCCCAAGAGTCGCTCGATCCGGCAGCGGTGCTGGGGGCCATCGATCGGGGCGTCAGCTATCTCAAGCGGCAACAACGCGCCAACGGCCGATGGGACGATTCAGTAACGCTCGACGGCGGCGTTACCACGCTCTGCACGCTGGCGCTTCTGAACTGCGGGCTCGATTCGTCTGACGCCGCGGTGGGGCGTGCGCTCGACGCGGTAGAAAAGATGCAGCTCGAGCGGACCTACACCGTCGCCCTGCAAACGATGGCCCTTTGTGCAAGTGGCGAAGATCGGTTTCGGCTAAAGATCGAACAGAACGTCGACTGGCTGGAAGCCAATCAGCGGAAGGATGGCGATCGAAGCGGCGCTTGGTCGTACCCCGGCCCCGGTGGCGATCCGAGTAATACGCAATTCGCGGTGCTCGCTTTGTACGAAGCCCAACGGATTGGCGTGCGGGTCGACCCCGAAGTTTGGCGGCGGACCAATCGCTATTGGCGTGGCCTGCAGAATGACAACGGCAGTTGGTCGTACCCCGGCGCCCCGGCGAGCGGCAGTATGACGTGCGCCGGTATTGGCGCCTTGGTCGTCATTTCGAAAGCACTCGACGAAGGCGATGCAAGGGTGGTAAACGACAAAGTTCGCTGCTGCGTCGGTCGCACCAACGACGACGCCATCGATCGGGCCCTGGCGTGGCTTGCGCGAAACTTCTCGGTCAAACGGAACCCGACCATCGGCCGTGGCGACCGGACTTGGCACCACTATTACCTATACGGCTTGGAACGCGCGGGGCGGCTGTCGGCACGGCGGTTTATTGGCGACCACGATTGGTACCGCGAAGGGACCGAGTACTTGGTCGGCGCCCAAGATCGGTTCGAGCACTATTGGCGTGGCGCCGGCACCAGCGAGGGCACTCCCGAAATCACCACCGCATTGTCGCTGCTCTTCCTGAGCAAAGGTCGCCGGCCTGTGTTGATGGGCAAGTTGGCGTATGCCGCGGGCGATCCGGCGATCGACATCGGTTGGAACGCCCATCGCCACGACGCCGATCATCTGACCACACGCGCCGAAGACGCTTGGGATTTGAATCTCACTTGGCAAACAATTCGTGCCCAGGGGGCGAGCGTCGAAGACTTACTGCAAACGCCGGTGCTTTACGTAAGCGGATCCAAGGGCGCCCGGCTTGATCAGTATGGCGAGACGTTTCGCGATTACATCGACCGTGGCGGCTTCGTCTTTGCCGAGGCGTGCTGCGGCGATTCGAAAGCATTTCGGCGGTCGATCGAGAAGCTCGTCGAGCGGATGTTTCCCGAGCCCGAGTATCGGCTGCGCCAGCTTCGGCCCGCGCATCCCATCTGGCGAATGGAGCGGCTTGTTGACCCGGAGTCGCCTTACATCGGTTCGTTGTGGGCGGTGGAGTATGGCTGCCGAACGTGCATGGTGTTTTGCGATCGCGACTTGTCTTGCTACTGGGAACTCGACAATCCGCAGCAGCCCGAGCGGTATCCGAAACCGATCAAAGATCGCATCGACGATGCCGTAGCGATCGGGCTGAACGTCTTGGCTTACGCCACGAATCGGGAGCCGAAGGGCAAGGAGCAGGCTTTTGTCGAGCAGCAAGACAATTCGCAGATCGAGTCCGATGGCTCACGAGGCGTCATTCAAATCGCCAAGCTTAGCCACGGTGGCGGCTGCGACGATGCCCCGGCGGCGCTCGCCAACCTTGCACGCACCGCATCGCGTGGCGAGGCGAAGATTCAGCTCAAAGCCGTCCCAGGCTTGGTTAGCATTGGCGATCCGGCATTCTTTCGGCATCACTTGTCGTTCATGCACGGGCGGCACGACTTTCGTTTGACCGCTGCCGAACGAGGCCGGCTACGTCAGTATCTTGTGGAACGCGATGGCCTGCTGCTCGCGGATTCGATCTGCGCAAGTCCTGAGTTCACCCGGGCATTCCGCCGCGAGTTGCTAGCGTCGATTGGTGGTGGTTTGCGTTTGGAGCAAATCCCCGCAAACGATCCGCTGTTCACTACCGCTTATGGCGGCTTTGATCTGCGCAAAGTGACGCTCCGCGACCCGCAACCGGCCAACGCCAACCAGCCGCTAGCAGCCCGGGTCCGCCAAGTGGCGCCCCAGCTGGAAGGGGTAAAAATCGATGGCCGCTGGCGGGTGATCTTTTCGCCATTCGACCTAAGCTGCGCCCTTGAACGCCATGAAGCGGTCGAATGCCGCGGCTACAGTCGCGAAGACGCCGCACGGATTGGCCTAAACGTGCTGCTCTACTCCATCAATCAATGATCGAAGACGAGCGCTTCACGCTCGCCAAATAGCTGGCGACCTACGCGTCGCCGGAGTAACGCAGGGCGACGTTCCCCGCCACGGTAACCGCTTATCTCGCAAGCATTTCAGACGCTTGCTAGCGGGCCGAACGTGCCTTGACCCCGCGATCGGCCCGTTTCTATACTCCGCCGCCATTTTCTCCGCAGACGGTGCGCGCTTGGTGCGCGTTCGCCGGCGGAGCGTTGCAGCAAGGAAGCTGGTCCTATCAACGCCGGTCGCCAACGGCCCCGCTGCCCCGATCGCATGCCCACCGGGCGTGTGCCGCTCGCGCTACGCGCGGCAGTGGGCATCGTTGCGCTGTTGGTAGTCCCGCCGACCGGCAAGGCCGAAGTCCATCTGCCACAGCCGGCCGTTTACGAGCAGATCATCGTGCGTGCCGACGCCAGTTCGCAATGGACCGAAGGCGCCTACGATGTGCGGCGCTTGCAGGGGCATGTCTCTATCTCGCAAGGCGGACTGACGGCTCGCGGCGACGATGCAATGGTCTGGGTCTTGCATGCAGAGTCGCTCGGCGCCGCGACCAAGATCATTGCTTACCTAGAAGGCGCCGGCGGTCGGCCTACCGTCGTGACTTGGAGCAAACCCCGTGTCGGCGAGCCAGGCGTGGGAAATCCAAGCCCGGGCGATTCGAGTGCCAATGCCGCAACTCTTAGCGGTCAGTCGAAAGCCGAACCGTCCGCTCGCGAAGAAGCGGCCAATTGGTTCGGCCGGTTCTGGACTACCGGCTCGATCGATTGGCGAACGCCCAAGCCAACGCCGCCACCGGCCGAGCCACCTGCAATCCATAGCCGTGGGTCGGCACGCCTCGCGGCCGGTTCTGATGAGGATGCTCAAGCCGCGGCAAGCAACCCGGTCGTGCAAGCCGCCGTTGGCGCCACCGGGACGCCGCCCGATACGGGTGGCGTGCAGCCTGCTCAATTTCAGGGCTTCGCTGCTGAAGGCTTCCCGCCCTTCCAAACGCCATTGGTCGCCCCACCCGCGGCAGCAACGCCAAGCGGCAGCGGCTTCCGCTCCGTGCAGATCAACCCTCGCAGCGGCGTCGGCGGTAGTGCCGAGTACCGGCCACAAGAAGGGGTCGGCGTCATCACGGGCGGCGTGAATATCATCGTCGAAGGCATCCAAGCCGACGGCATGCCGATGGGTGTTGGCCTGGGCGCCGGCGGACAGATTGACAAGATCGATCTCGAAACCGACCGGGCTGTCGTTTGGACCGCCCCCGGCGCCGGCGTTAGTGGCTCGTTCCAACAAACGAATGAGACGCCGCTAGAAATCTACATGGAAGGCAACATCGTCTTTCGCCAAGGGGATCGGACCGTTTACGCAGACCGGATGTATTACGACGTCCGCCGCCGCGTGGGCGTGATTCTCAATGCCGAACTGCTGACGCCACTGCCCGAGGTTGAGGGCACGCAGTACGAAGGTCTGGTGCGACTTAAGGCAGGCGTGATTCGCCAGTTGGACGATGCCCGGTTCGTCGCCACCGACGCGCTGGTCACCACCAGCCGCATCGAAGAGCCGACGTACAACCTTCGGTCGGACACGATCACGTTCCTCGACAATCGCCAACCGGTGGTCGACCCCGCGACGGGCATCGTCACCTTCGAGAGCGAAAAGCTGGCCCGCAGCCAAAACAACTTCATCGAGTTCGGCGGCGTGCCATTGCTCTACTGGCCGACGATCACCACCAACTTGGAAGAGCCGACCTTCTACATCAACGATCTGCGGATCCGCAACGACGACATCTTCGGCACGCAGATCCTGCCCGACTTTGACGTGTACGAAGTCTTCGGTCTGGAAGAAATCGACGGCACCAAGTGGGACCTGAGCACCGACTACCTGAGCGATCGCGGCTTTGGCGTTGGCACCGAGTTTACCTACAGCCGAGATACGTTTGGCGGATTCATTGGCCCGGCCATCGGCCGCGTTGATGC
>JBCDCL010000226.1:0-5626 GCA_039182175.1 Planctomycetota bacterium | reverse complement strand
CGTGCCCGCGTTTGCGGCTACGCTGTGTTTGCGAAGCTGAGTGCCTTGAAGCTGAGTGCCTTGAAGAGAGGGCGCCGCTGCGAGCCGACAAAGATGGCCTCGCGAGCAGGCAGGGCACGGCCGAGCGGAAGAGCCCTCTCGGCAGCAACTCTCAAAAGCGAACATACTTCGAACGAAGCAAGGAAGTCACAACTCGCGGCGAGGCGTTGAGAGTGATAACGCCGATTTACAGTCGCTCGAGCGATGAATGGACTCCAAAACGACTAGTTCTTACTGAAAATTCTGACAAGGATTCGATCCCAATTTTGCCTGTCGCCACCTTGGGCGATGGCAAGCTATCGGCGCCTTCGAGCGCCTTACCAGCCCCCTACTGGTGCGTCTTTTGCAAGAGCATGCACTGACCACCCGGCGCCACGTTGACAATCGTCGGCGATGCGACCGGGACCACGCAGGGGCGTTCTCGACGAGTTTGATTACGTTATGGCGAAGAAGAAGCAAGCTGGTGGCGGTCGCTACCGCAGCCGGCAAGGTGGACAGGGTGGTGGACACGGCGGTGGACACGGCGGTGGTCAGGGTCGCGGTGGCTATCGCGGCAACCGCAATGGCTCGGGCTCTCGCGGTCGCCGCCGCAACTACAACAACCAAGACCAACGCCGGGACAACTACCCCGCCGACGATGGCAATCCGCTGCCACTGACACCCGGCTCGGGCGTCTTGGAGATGCATCCCAACGGCTACGGATTTCTCCGCGACCCCAGCCAGAATTTCACGCGAGAACGCTCCGATCCCTTCGTGCCTGGCACGATGATCGAGAAGTACGGCCTGCGCGAGGGGCTGCTGCTCAGCGGCATGGTGCAGCATCACCGCCGTGGCCAAGGCCCCCGGCTTCGCGAGCTGCTCGATGTCGATGGCATGCCGCCGGACGACTATCTGAAGGTCAAGGAATTTGATGACCTCACGCCGATCACGCCAGAAGAATGGCTTCGCCTAGAAACGGGCCCCGAACCGATCAGCACGCGAGTGGTCGACATCCTCACGCCGCTCGGCAAAGGCCAGCGGGCATTGATCGTCGCCCCACCCCGCACTGGCAAGACGGTCCTCATGCAGCACCTAAGCCATGCAGTGTCGGAAAATCACCCCGACGTGGCGATGATTGTTCTACTGGTCGACGAACGGCCCGAAGAAGTCACCGACATGCGTCGCAGCGTGCGGGGCGAGGTGTTCGCTAGTAGCTTGGATCAAGATGTCGAGAGTCACGTCCGACTCTCGCAATTGACCATCGAACGCTGTAAACGGCTCACCGAGATGGGGCAAGATGTCTTCCTGCTAATGGACTCCATCACCCGACTGGCGCGTGCCTTCAACAAGTGGGTCGGCAACACGGGTCGCACGATGTCGGGCGGCGTCGACATCAAGGCGATGGACATCCCGAAGAAGCTCTTCGCCACCGCCCGAGCCTTCGAAGAAGGCGGCTCGCTAACAATTGTTGGCACCGCACTGATCGAAACCGGCAGCCGGATGGACGACTTGATCTTCCAAGAGTTCAAAGGCACCGGCAACATGGAATTGGTGCTCGACCGCAAACTGTCCGACCGCCGCATCTGGCCAGCGATCGACATCGAACAGTCGGGCACTCGCCGCGAAGAGAAGCTGCTGCCGCCAGAAATGCTACACGCAGCCACCCTCTTGCGTCGCACGCTATCGAGCATGCATCATGTCGACGCGATGGAGCAGTTGACGTCGAAACTCGCCAAGTTCAAATCGAACGAAGAGTTCATCCAACTGATCCAGCCACAAGACTAAGCACGGTGGTAAGTCGTGTGACACAGCGTCGCGAAGTTCGGCCCGGCAACAGATGAATGCAGGCGGGACGCGTGGCGAGATCTTGGCGAAGCCACGTCGAGACCGCCTAGGAAACCTGTGGCGAGGTTTTGCCAAGCCACGTCGAGACTGCTTCGAAAACGCGTCGAGACCACCAAAACCCGGAGGATAAGCGAATTGGCTAGCGGCCTGATTGGAATTCAGGTGCCGGGCAACCGGTTGCGGGTTCGAGTCCCGTGTCCTCCGCTCTTTCAGTTGGCAAGACGTCCTTTTTCCTGATTGCGTAGCCTCGCGTGCATCGACATGCGTCGCCTCGCTAGTTGGGTAGCACCAATCGATGGCCACCCTCCTTCCCTATCGAGGCATCTTTCCTCGCATCGACGAGACCGTCTTTCTCGCCGATGGCGCTCGCGTGATCGGCGATGTAGAGATTGGCGCCCAGTCGTCGGTTTGGTTCAACGCGGTTGTGCGTGGCGATGTCTGCCCGATCCGCATTGGCGAGCTAACGAACGTGCAGGACAACTGCACGCTGCATGTCACGCACGATACGGGGCCGCTCAACATCGGCTCCCGCGTGACCATCGGTCATAACGCCGTGCTGCACGCCTGCACCGTGAAGGATCGGGTGCTGGTCGGCATGGGCGCCACCTTGCTGGATGGCTGCGTCCTTGAACCGCACACTTTGGTCGCCGCCGGATCGCTCGTCCGGCAGGGCTTCACGGCTCCCTCGGGCATGCTCATTGCCGGCGTGCCTGCAACCGTGAAGCGGCCGCTCACGGATGCAGAAATCCGCAACATCGATGAATCGCCCGACAACTACGCACGCTACGTCGCCACGTATCGCGAGGGTGGCTACAGCGGCCGACCAAGCTAGTTGCGCCGAGCAGATTCTTGTACGCAAAAAACGGTTCCAATTGCTGCTGCGCTGGCTGAAGTATCGACTCGCCATGGGTCTCGCCGCCGCTAGCATCTGCTCTCGCGAGCTAGGTTCTTCGACCACGCGTGCCAGGTAATCCTAACCTCGCGACCATTACGGTTGACAGGTTTGGGAATGCCGCGTTGAATAGGCAGACTCTTGGGGCGATCGTGGGGCGCCACGTTCACAGCGAGCTTGGCTCGTTTTTCTCATTACCCCTTAACGGATTGCAAGGCATGCCACGCAAACCTCGTCAATCGCGCAAGAACTGCGCGCCTACTGTTCGTTTTCGGAACCGCAAGCAGAAGACCAGCACCAATCGAAATGCAGGACTCGGCAGGCTCTCTCGCCGCTTTGAAGCCCTAGAAACGCGCGACATGCTCAGCGCTATGCCGCTGTCGATTGACAGCTATGAAAGCAGCCAAGTGCTGTCGCTCGACGCACCGATCGTCGCCTCGGCGAGCGGCGACCAGCAACATGTCGAAGTCGCCCACACCGAAGCCATGGCCGTCGACCAGGGCGCCTATCACGTTGCGTTTACCGTCGACGATGCTGGCGAACGCACCACGCTGTTTAGCAAGGACCACGGCGGCTACCAAGATGGCGGGCATCTAACCGCTTGGGTTGTGAACGACCGCGTCGAAGTCCGCTTCCAAAGCGATAGCAAGAGCGTCCGCATCAGTTCGCCAATCGGCTCGATCGAAGATGGCGCCGACCATCAAATGACGGTTAGCTTCGGCGAGTCGGGCCTGCGATTGTATGTCGACGGCTTGATCGCCGACGCTGAAGTCGGCTTCAAACAGGGAATGAGCCAGAATACCAATTCGCTGGTCATCGGCGCCTCGACAAGTGCACGCACTGGCGATCGTCAGTATCTGCACGATTTCCTCTCCGGAGATATCCGGCATTTCGCATTCTACGGCGAAGAAATCGATCTGTTTGAAGCAGCCCATCTGGCTGGTGTTGATGACACGCCCCTCGCGGCTCCAACGGTCACCGATGGCACGCTTACCGGCACGAACAGCGGCGAATGGCTATTTGGGCGGCAGTACAACTCGGACTACGTAAACGGCAGTTATGGCAACGACATCGTAATCGGCACCGACGGCGCGGACATTCTCGACGGCGGTCACGGAGAAGACATCATCGCCGGCGGCGCTGGGGACGACCTGCTGATTAGCCGGAGCGATGGCCGCGAGCCGGTGATTGCCCAGGCGTACGATTCGGCAGACGATCCCTACGGCGAAGTCGATCCTGGTAGCCGCACGCTTTATCCCGACCAGCCGATCGCCTCGGACGACTTGCTGATTGGCGGCGACGGAGCCGATACGTTCCGGTTCGAGATCTTGCTGAACGCCAAAGAGCGGATCTTGCTCAAGCATGTGAACGACGATGGGACGATCAACTGGAAACGGGTCACCGGCGAGAACGATCTGGTGCACGATCACTGGGTCGACCGGCTTGGCGATGAAGTGATCTTGGACTTCGACCGCTCCGAAGGAGACAAGATCCAGGTGGTCGGCCACACGGTCGATGTCTACAAGCTGACGCACCACGACTCGGACGGCGATGGGGTCTTGGATGCCTCGGTGCTGCACCTGCAGTCGAACCAAGGCAACGCGGGCGCTCACAACAAGGACCAACTGGGGACGATCACCGTCTACGGCGACCTGGTACGCGAGAGCGACTACCACGTGCACGCCCACGCCAACCTAGGCATCGTTGAAACAATCGGCGAGCTAGGCGAAGCTCTCGCCCCCTACCAAAGCGACCCGGTCGTCACCGACGGTGAGTCACGATGGCTACGAAGCGAACTCGACGAAGCCCCGCTGCCTGACGGCGCCGTGTTCGCCGTAGGCCAAGAACTCGCGTTCAGTGGTGATAAAGCAGACGCGTTGAACATCGCCCATAGCGACACCCTAGCGCTTGCCGCCGGTACGTTCGCCCTCTCGTTCCAAGTCGACGACGCCACCGGCCGGCAAACGCTGTTTAGCAAGGACCACAGCGGCTACCAGAATGGTGGCCACATCACGGCCGAGGTGGTCGATGGCCGAGTCGAAGTCCGCTTGCAGAGCGACGCCAAGAGTATCCGGCTTAGCTCGGCAGTCGACTCGATCACTGCTGGCGAGGAGCACCACCTGGCGGTGAGCTTCGGCTCGGAAGGCTTCCGGCTGTACGTGGATGGGTTGATCGCCGATGCGGACGTTGGCTTCAAACAAGACATCGTGGCGAATGAGAATTCGCTAGTACTTGGCGCCAGCACCAAGAGTCGCAATGGCGACAGCCTCGGCCTACGCGATCCACTGCAAGGTGAGATTAGCGAGTTCACGATCTACGACACGCAGCTTGGTCTAACGAGCGTCGCCGAACTAGCCGGGCTCGACCTGTCGCGACTGGCGACGCCAACGGAAATCGACGGCGTATTGGTCGGCACGGACAACGGCGAGCAACTAGCAGGCTCCGCGGTCCATGGCGGCTACGGCGATGATGAGATCACCGGTACCGACGGCGCAGACATCCTCGATGGCGGTCATGGTGAAGACGTCATCTTTGGCGGGGCTGGGGACGACCTGCTGATTAGCCGGAGCGATGGCCGCGAGCCGGTGATTGCTCAGGCTTACACATCGGCGGACGATCCCTACGGCGAAGTCGATCCTGGTAGCCGAACACTGTATCCCGACCAGCCGATCGCTTCGGACGACTTGCTGATTGGCGGCGACGGGGCCGATACATTCCGCTTCGAGATCTTGCTGAACGCCAAAGAGCGAATCTTGCTCAAGCATGTGAACGACGATGGGACGATCAACTGGAAACGGGTCACCGGCGAGAACGATCTGGTGCACGATCACTGGGTCGACCGGCTTGGCGATGAAGTGATCTTGGACTTCG
>JBCDCL010000225.1:0-5664 GCA_039182175.1 Planctomycetota bacterium | reverse complement strand
AGCGTGCCGAAGTTGGCGTTTCCGCCGAGGCCGAGTTCAATATCGCCGCCGGAGGTGAAACTGGCATCACCGATGATGGTGAGTATGTCGCCCGGGTTGTCGGCCAAGATAATGTCGCCTGCCGAGACAAAATTTGCGTCGCCGAAGATAACGATGTTCGAGTTGTCGCCCAAGCCTTCGGTCGTCAAGTTGAGTGTGCCGACAGCAATCGTCTGCAGGACGGTTGTCGAATCTTCCTGCACGGTCGCCACGTTGCCACTAAGCGACAGGGCGCCAAAGTTGGCGAGGCCGGCCGGGCCGATCGTGATGTTGCTCCGACCCATCACCGTGAAACTGGCCAAGCCGCCAATTTCGAGTACGTCGGCATTCTGGTCCGCGAGCACGATGTCAGCCGAACTTGTCAGCGAGGCATCGCCAGTCACGACAACCGAGGCGCCCGTGAGGTCACTCAGCAATCCCCCCGCCGCTGTCAGCGTCAGCATGTCGACATCAATCTGGTCGACCTGCACGGCACCGGAGTCCGTGACCGTCGCAATTTGGCCTGTGAGGCTTAAGGAGTTGCTGGAGAAGGCATTGAAGCCGCCGAGCGAGATATTGCCATTGGGCGTGGCGAAGCTGGCGGCGCCGGCCACCGAAATGGCGCCAACCGTGTTGGAGATGTCGCCCGTGACCGCCGTCGCCGACAAGTCGCCGCCGATGCTGGTGGCGCCAAAGTCGATCGTCGTGGCATTGGTGATCGCCGCGTCGCCATTGACGCCCACGGTTTGCAGGGCAATCGGCCCAATGACCGCCAACTGATCGAGCATGATCGCCGCGTCGGTTTGGAGCGTTGCAAACTCTGCCGAGCCCGCCACGGAGACGACGCCCGTGTCGGTTATATTTTCGGTCGCAGCAATCGCCAGCAGGTTGCCGGCGATGTTCGACGCGCCAAATTCGATCGCGACCTCGCTGTTGACCGCAGCGTTTCCATCGGTGGTCTCTAGTGACAAGCGATCGGCGACGCGTAGTTGATCGAGATCGATGCTGCCGGCCGCCGTCGTGACGAAGCTGGCGTCGCCCAAGATCGTGACAGCCGCCAGGTTCTCAATCGAACCGGCGGCGGTGTACTCGAGCGTGTTGGCAGAAACGCTGTTGAGCACCGCCGACGAACCTTCTCGCACGGCGACATCATCGCCAGTGAGGCTTACTTCGCCAAAGTTGGCAGCGCCAGCGAGGCCGACATTCAAGTCGTCTGCTGCAAGCAAGAGAACATCGGTCGTCAGCAAATCAGTTGGGTCATCGGCCAAGACAACATCGCCGCTGCTCGTTGAGATATCGATCAAGTTAGCAACGGTAATCTGGGCTCCCGCCTTATCGGTAACGGCGCCTGCAGAGAACGCGTTCAGGCTATTGGCGTCGAGTGAGTCGAGCACGATTCCGCCTGCCGTTGCGTTCAAGAAAATCGTACTGCCCTGGCCAGCAAGTCCCGTTGTCGAACGATCGAGTTCGATGCCATCGGCGCTGGATTCGACAATCGACACTTGCCCAGCGGTCGCAAAGCGAACTCGCCCCAGCTCAACACTACGATTCAAAGATACGCCGACTGTAATGCCGGAAAGGGCACGCGTCTCGAATGTCGCCAAGTCGCCGACCAAGAGATCGGCTTGCGAGCCGAGCACGATTTCACCGCCTGCTGGCAGCACGAAACTATTGAGCGTGTCGCGCCATACGGTGTAGTCGGTGAGATCGGTGACGCCATCGTTATTGGCGTCGCCGGTCAGGTTCGTCGGGTCGCCCATTTGGCCGAAGTTCGTTTGCCAAACGGCGTAGTCGTCGATGGTCACGGCGCCATCGCCATTGAAGTCGGCGGGAAGGACGGCAGCTTGCAGGTGGGCATCGCCGGAGACCGAGATCAAACCGCCAGGCGTTGCCGCCGAGTCGTTGATGAACAATGCCGAAGTGACCGTCAGGTCCGTAACCGTTAGATCAGCCCGCTGAACACCACCGCCGGCCGTGCGAATCGACACGTCATCGCCCCGGTTGGCGTCGGGCGTAAGATCGCCATCGAAATCCTCGACGGCCAGCGTCAAACCATCGCCACTATCTTCGATGACCTGCACATCACCGGTCGTTTGAAAGGCCAGCTCGCCCACCTCAACCGATCGGCCCGAATCGCGAGCGGCGCCCACGGCCCCAATATTAATGTCGCCCCCGCCACGCGACTCAAACTTTGCCGTCCCGCTAACTTCCATGTCGAGTCCAACGCCAAGGTCAATTGTGCTCGTTCCAGCATCCACGGTTTGGCCCAGCGAGTCTCGCCAAATGGTGTAGTCGGCTGCGTCGGTGACGCCGTCGCCATTGCCGTCACCCGGTCCGTTGCCGGTGGGCGACGTGGCGCCAAGGTTCGTCCGCCAAACGGTGTAGTCGCCGGCGTCGACGATCAGGTCGCCGTTGTAGTCGCCCGGCAACACGCCCGCGGTAACGGTCAAGTCGCCCGAGACGCGGAGCATGCCACTGCCAGCAAAGTCATCGATCGCCGAAGCAGAGGTAATCGACAAGTCGCCAGCAATGTCGAGTGCCTCCACCTGGAACGGCGTCCCGGCATTGCTCATGATCGAGAGCTGTGGCACGGCGAACGGCCCGCTGTCGCCCGTCACGCTATCGATGCCTACCAGTTGCAAGCCGCCGGTAAGGCCGCCGAAGTCGGCCGCCAAGAGTTCGACGCCCAGGTCGCCTTGGTCAAGCACCTGGATGCCACCGGTCAGTCCGCCAGCGATGGTGATGTCGACCCGTAGCGTATCGGTGCCGGCGCCCGTGATTCCGGGCGTCGCGGGGCCTGAAAACTGCCCCGCGTCGAGTTCAAATTTTAAATTGCTCCCATCGCGACTGATGGTGAGCGTATCGGCTGCCGCCGGGTCGGTGAAATCGAGCTGCAACGCATCGGCCGCCAGCCCGAAGTCGGCATTCAAAAGCCGCCGCGGTTCGAGCCGCAGAATCGCGAGGTCGGGCTCGTACTGCCGCCGCCGACGCCACAGCCGTGCCCGCGTAGAGCCCCAGGCAGACCGCTGGCGCAGAAGCTTCCCGATTGCCGACAGAAAGCGGCGCATAAAGCCAGTCCTCCCTAGTTGCCGGCCCTCGACAAAACCGGCTAGCTAGCACGTGCCTGGCGCCGACCGTATTCCCGCAACTCCGTGATAATCAACGGGTTGCCGAAAGTCAAAGAATTGGGGCCAGCGAGGGCGAAAGCCCCTCGGTGCTACGGGGTGGGAACCGCCAAGATCGCCAAGTGCCGCCAAGACCGGAGGGCAATTGTTTGGCGGGGAGAACGTAGGGTAGGTGCTCGCACCTACCTTTCCGATTAGTCTACAAGAATGGCCAACTACCGCCGAGAAATCATTCCAGGCGGAACCTATTTCTTCACCCAGGTAACCTACAACCGCCGACCGCTTCTCACCACGCCACTAGCCCGCCGGCTGCTTCGCGAATCGATCCGCCGCGTCCGACGCACGCGACCATTTAAGATCGATGGGTTCGTGCTGCTTCCTGATCACCTGCATTGCATTTGGACGTTGCCGCCGGGCGATGCCGATTACCCCACCCGCTGGCGCCAGCTGAAATCGACATTCACGAGAAGCTGGCTCGCTGCCGGCGGCTACGAGGCAGAGGTCCCCGTTGGACAGGCCGTGCAAGGCGGTCGAGGCGTTTGGCAACGTCGCTACTACGAGCGAGTCGTCCGCAACGAAGCCGACCTCCGCCAACGGCTCAACTACCTCCACATTAATCCAGTAAAGCACGGATACTGCGAGCGTACTGTCGACTGGCCGTGGTCGTCCTTTCACCGATACGTCAAACTAGGCGAGTACGACAGCACCTGGGGCGGCTCCCCCGAGCTATTCGGCGACGAGTGGCTCGAATGCGAATAGCAAACCAAAGTTAAAGGTAGGTGCGAGCACCTACCCTACAAGGCTGGGCGCTACGGGGTGGGAACCGCCAAGATCGCCAAGTGCCGCCAAGACCGGGGGGACCACATGTAGGGTACGAGGCGAGCGCCCAACCCAACAAGGCGGACGCAAATTAGAGATAAGCCTCTCGCCGTGTGTGTTTCTCGAGCGAGAACAGCGAGACTTGGTTTTGGTTGAGGCTTTCCAGCGTGTGAATACAGGTCGATGCAGTGCTAGAATCTGACTGACTTGTCTCGTTTGAGGCAATGTGGAACGAACCTAACGCCGCTGTGCATATACTGTACGTCCCCTCAGAGATTGTCTGGCTAAGTCTTCGCTCGGCGAAGTCAGCTTGTTTCAGGCAGCTCATCAAGAGCATCACCCATCAAGAGCATAGATTGTGAAGCAATTTGCCTTTTGCCTGTCAGCAGTCTCCGTCTTGTCTGTCGTTGGCACTGTCAACGCAGATAGAATTATTTTTGATGGCTATGGCTCCTCCGTTGGTCAGCTAATAGCCGGCGGGGGCGGGTCTAGGTTCGGATACGGCACCCCCATTGCTGTCGATCGCGACATCGAAATCAGCGGAATCTCAGCGCTGACGCATTTGTTCGACCCTACTCCATTTAACTTTGTTGTTTTGCCTTTTCCTCAGCCGCAAGTCTTGGATTTGTCAACGGCCCTTTATTACTCCGACGCAAGAGTTTTTCCGAGTGACCCCAGAGAGCAGAGATTCATTGGTTCTTGGAAGCGATCGGACGATTTCAGCTTGACACTTGAGGCCGGTGAACAATACCTGATTGGCTATTTCGCAGATGGATTCACTCTCATTTTTGGCAACGACATTGCGGAATCTGGTAACGGCATCACGTCCGTATCGAACTCTTACTGCTTAAGTTGTCCTGAGGTAACAAGCGATTTTGGACGTGATATCGCGATTCGCTTACACGCGTTGCCTGAACCGAGTTCGTTGCTTGCGTTGGTGGCTGGTCTGGGTGCATTCTATGTGAGACAGCGTAGTCCCGTGGGGTAGGTGGTTCTGCCGAGAGCCAAGTCCCGTAGGGTAGGTGGTTCTGCCGAGAGCGAAGACTATCCTTGGCTCCACTGCTGTCTCGGCAGGTTCACCTACCTTCTTACTGCACCGTTTTTCCAACGACTGGCTTATTCCTACTCCGTGCTCCGTCGTGCCCTTCGTGGTCAAAGAACCACAACCACGATGGGCACTAAGTAACACGAAGGAAATTCTCAGTGGCCAGGAATTCTCCGCGGTGGCCCAAAACGGTGGCCCAAAAGTGATTGCAGAAGTTTTGTGATTCGTGTGGTAGAACGATAATTGCCCATTTCCAACTTATGGGGCAGCGTCGTCGTAAGTCGTTGGGCGTCGTGGTGGCGAATGTCATATTCCTTCTTAATCGCGCAGTTTTGAGCGCGAAAAAATTGAAAACGTTGGTTTAGGATAAGCCGCTAGATTTTCTCTGGGCCAACTTTTTTCGGGCGAGCCGCCGACGGCAATTCTGCTAACCGCCCATCTTCTTCCGCAGCAGCCAATCGCCGAGTCGTGGGCTGAGTTGCGACAGGGCGAACAGCAACCGGGCTTTGGCGGGAACGATCAGCTCGTGGTGTCGCTGCTCGCACGCACGTAGGATGCTGCGAGTCAGATCAGCAGGGTCGATCGCTTTGACTTGGGCGCCGCCGCCCGGTTTGCGAGCGGCGGCAGGTAGGTCGGCCGATTGGGCGTCGTACCGCT
>JBCDCL010000224.1:0-5666 GCA_039182175.1 Planctomycetota bacterium | reverse complement strand
TGAACAGCGGTCGCACCACTGAAGCACCTTGTATGCCGACTCGAGGTCGGCGATCTTTCGTTTCAACGATCGCAGCACCGACTTGCGCCGATCTTGCTCGCTGTCGAGCAACTCGCGCATCTCGTCGCTTACCTCTTCTTCGCCTCCGTAGAGATGCTCGACGTGCCGCGACATCAAGAGCCCACACCAACGGTGCGTCCGATGGCAGTCGGTAATGCGGCGCCGAGCTTCCTCGACCCGCTTGCGATCGCTGAATGAGACAAGCGTAAAGTCTTTCGGCGCCCCGAGGTCGGTGATGTAGTGTTTCGCGTCGAACGCCTCCTTGTTGTCATCGTGGGAGCAAATGGTGTCGAGTGTCTCGACCCAGAGATCGGGCTTGAGGTCGTCGCGGAAGCGTTCAGCGATTTGGCCCGCGAGCAACCCATGTGAACGCTGGAAGACCACTTCCCACCCGGACTCAACACTGGTGACGATCACGACGGGCTCTCCGGGATGGAAGAATCTCTGAAGGTAGAGCGGCCCGGCTCGGTAATTGGGTCGCGGGGCACGGCGATTGCACTTCGTTTATACGCTACGATGACGGACTGCTAAACTGGCGGGCTTACGATGATGCCGAGCGACACCATGAACCAAACGCGGCCAGTGAGCGAAGGAGTGCTCGACGCGATCGGCAGCACCCCGCTGATTCGGCTACGCCGGTACCTCGACGATCCGTCGATTGCCCTCTATGCGAAGCTCGAATCAGCCAATCCAGGCGGCAGTGCGAAAGACCGTCCGGCTCGACTGATGATCGAATCGGCACTCCAGTCTGGCCAGATTGGACCGACAACCACGATCATCGAGTCCTCATCTGGCAATATGGGCATTGGCCTTGCGCAAGCATGCCGGTACTACGGACTCCGGTTCATCTGCGTGGTCGATCCGTTGGCGAGGCCAGAGAACGTAGCCATCATGCGGGCACTGGGGGCTTCAATCGAGACCGTAACAGCGGCGGCGCCACCCGACTATCTCGCGGCGCGGCTGCGCCGGGTCTGCGAACTGCTTGAAGCAGATGCCGACACCTTTTGGCCAAACCAGTATGCCAACGCCGACAATCCCAAATCCCACACAGAGGGGACCATTCGCGAAATCGACAAGGCACTCGGCGGCGAGCTTGATCATCTCTTTGTAGCGACAAGTAGCACCGGCACGGCCGGCGGTTGCCAAGATTATTTGCGTGAGCGAGGGCGCCACGCGGAGATTACCGCCGTCGATGCGGAAGGCAGCGTGCTGTTCGGCGGTGTGGTTGGTGATCGGCTCATTCCTGGGCTCGGTGCAGGTAAAGAGCCCCCGCTCGCTATGTCGCGTGCGTTCCACAACGTCCAGCGTGTCACCACGCTCGACTGCGTCGTCGGCTGCCGCCGATTGGCAGACCTTGAGGCAATGCTCGTTGGCGGATCGGCGGGGGGCGTCCTCGAAGCCGTCCGACGAGATGCGCCACGCCTTGCGGGTCAGACCGTCGTCGCCGTGCTGCACGACTCTGGCACACGGTACTTAAGCACGATCTTCGACGACACGTGGGTACACAATCACTTGGGCGTCACACCTGATGACCTACAACGCTTGATTCGCTCCGATATTGACACAGGCGTTTATCGCACATGACTGCACTCGTCCAATCAACGCATCACGCGACTTGCACCAAGCCCGCGGTCGGCCGACGAATCGCCATCGTCGGTGGTGGGCCACGCGGCATGTTTTGCCTGGGAGCACTCGCTGATGCGATCCGGCAACGCTCAATTACCGCCGAAATAACCGTCGACATCTACGAGCCCGCAAAACGTTGCGGAGCTGGCGTGGTTTACCGACCTAATCAACCTTCGCACCGGATCATGAACTACGCGAGTGGGCAGATCGATGTCTGGCCAAGGAGCGCGGGCGAAGGCCGGCGACCAGACGAGCGTAGCCTCGTTGGGTGGCTGAGCGATCGCTACGCGTCGCAGGCAAGCCCGACGAAATGCGTCCCGCGGAGCATGGTAGGCGAGTACCTCTCCGAAGCTTTCGATCAGGTCGTCGCCCAGTCGCCAGCTTCGCTGAAGGTGCATGTCATTCCGCACGGTATCGAGGAGATAGAACGCCAGGGATCATCGTGGCGACTCTGCGCCTCGCATCCCCAAAGCTACGATGAAGTGCTACTAACGGTCGGTCACGGGCTGCCTCAACAGGGGACAATCGCCAATCAATCGGTGGGGCAGGTCGCGGCGGGGAGTCGGGTCGCCATGCGCGGCTTTGCCCTGACGTTCATCGATGCATGCCTCGACCTTACCGAAGGACGACGAGGGCGATTCGTCCAAGCCGGCAAGGAACTCGTGTACGTTCGAAGCGGCAGGGAGCCGCGCTCGATTTATCCTTACTCGCGGAGCGGACGGCCGATGCTCGCAAAGCCGGCCACGAACGACGGCGCCGAAGGCTCACGCCAAGCGCTCCGCGAAGGCGCTCAGCAACTTTCTGAGATCGCTCAGCGTGACGAGCGCGTCTCGTTCGTCGATACGGTGTGGCCAGTGTTCGTGAGAACGGCGGAAGCACTTGCTTGTCGCCGACGCCAGTATGCGTCGCGAAAGGCAGGCTCCGGGGATGGTTGGCTCGATGCATGGATAGGTCAACCGATTGATGCCGAGTCCGTACTCTGTCGCATCAACGCATCGTGCACAGAACAACCCCACACCGAGACGGCACGTCTAGACCGAGCTTTTGGAGATGCGTGGCGGGGGCTCTATCCGCAGTTGGTGGCTATCGTCGGTAGGGGGCTGCTATGCGACGCTTCTTGGCCTGACTTTTGGCGCTACGCGCGGGAGATGGAGCGTGTCGCTTTCGGGCCGCCGGCGGTGAACGCGCGAAAGCTCGTCGCACTCGTTGAGGCCGGCGTGGTCCAGCTCGAGAGCCTCACCACGCCGGCGCCCGCAGACGCGCACGTTGATTGCGTCATCCCCGCCCCCCATACAATCGCTTCGGGTAGTTTGCTCGATCAGTTGTTGCGTAGAGGGCTCATTCGGCGACATCCGTCTGCCCATGGCATCGAGGTCAAGCACGACGGCGCCGCGATCGGATCGGACGGTTTGGAAACCGAGGGCTTAGCAGTAATCGGCCGCGCTACCGAAGGAGTCGCGCTAGGCAACGACACCCTCAGTCGAAACATGCACACCCATCCGCAGGAGTGGGGCACTGCCGTCGCACGGCGTGCCGCGGCCGCTGTAGCAGGGGGCGTAACCGGATGAGTGATACCGACTCCCTATCGCGTCTGCGGGCTCGTTGCCAAGGTCTGCCGCCGCTATCGGCTCGCCTCGATACGTGGATGTCGCCTTGGCTCAACGCCGATCGACTGACGCCACTCATCGACGAGCATGGCTCGCCGCTCAACCTGCTATGCACTTCGCCGTTTGCTGACCGTGTAAAAGCCTTACGCGACGTCGGGCAGCAGCACGGTGTCGACTTGGATATCTTCTTCGCTCGTAAAGCGAACAAATGCCTGAGCTTTGTCGAGGCGATGATCGATCTAGATGGCGGTATCGATATCGCCAGTGAAACCGAACTCGACCAAACGCTCGCCAGCGACTGTCCCGGCGAGCGAGTTGTCTGCACCGCGGCAATCAAGAGCGAGCGGCTGCTCGCAGCCTGTCTTGAGCACGGCGTTACGGTCGCAATCGACAACTCTGACGAACTCGCGTTACTCAAACGGCTGGCAGAGAGTGCTGAGAAGACCGCGACGGTCGCGTTCCGCCTCAGTGGCTTCAATCACAGGGGGGCGACGCTCGATTCGCGATTTGGGATGCAGCCGGGCGAGGTGTTCGACAAGCTGCCGGAGCTAGACGGCCGGCTCCGCGTCGATGGTCTGCACTTCCACCTGCATGGCTACAGTGCCGACGAGCGCATGTCGGCGCTTGTTGAGTGCTTTGGCGTCATCGATCGACTACGTGATCGTGGCCACCAGCCGAATTTCATCGACATGGGCGGCGGTTTTCCGGTCTGTTACCTGCCGTCGGCGGAAGAGTGGCGGGCCTTCTGGGAAGCGCACAAAGCAGGGTTGCTTGGCGAAGTGGCGCCGACCACCTACCAATCGCACGGACTAGGGCTTAGCTGTGTGGATGGCCAGATCATCGGCGTGCCAAACGTTTACCCCTATTACCAGGAGCCGACAGGCCCCGACTGGCTCAGCGATATCCTCCAAGCAAGAACGACACGCGCGAGCATTGCCGACGAGCTGCAGTCGCGAGACCTAACGCTCCGCTGCGAGCCAGGAAGGGCATTGCTCGATGGCGCCGGCTTCACGGTCGCGCGAGTCGAGTTCACGAAGCAACGACCCGATGGTGACTGGTACGTGGGGCTTTCGATGAACCGCACGCAGTGTCGCACCGGTAGCGACGACTTCCTGGTCGATCCAATCGTGCTCCGGCCGTCTCGCCCCGGCGCCTCGCAAGAGGCTCGCGACGGCTTCTTGGTAGGCGCCTACTGCACGGAAGCCGAGTTGCTTTCGCTCCGACGTCTACGGTTTCCCCTGGGGATCGCCCGAGGCGATTTGGTCGTATTTCCCAACACGGCAGGCTACTTCATGCACTTTCTAGAAAGTCGGTCGCACCAGTTTCCACTTGCTAGGAATTTATTCGTCGGCGGGGGTGACGCGACGACTTTGGATCCGATCGATTCGGCAACCGAGGTCTCGGTGTGCCACTAAAAGATCGGGGACGCCGCCTGAAACGACGCCACTTGCGCGACGACCTCGAGGTTATGAGGACCAGCGATCGTCTCGCCCTAAATGGCTTCTTGCGCGAGACTTACGCAGTTCTAACTACCCCATTGAGGTCTTGCAACCATTAGCAACGGTTGTCATCGATCGACGACCTCGAGGTTATGAGGCACCGGAAGCCCGTTTCCCGAACACTCTCTCTGACAAGGACTTACGAAGAATACATCCCCGCTTGTTCGCTTGCAAACATAGGCAAATAATAGCAAACGTTAGCAAACGTAGGCATTCGCAAGCGGGGATGCTTGCCGGCTGAGATCGATCGAAGAGAATCGGGGCAACGCCAGCCGTTCAGAAAGTTTGTCACTCCAATATCGCCTGCGAATCGCAAGGAAGCCGTGCCGATGCCGCCTTGGTTTTCCCCGTTGTTCTTCCTGTTTGCACGTTCGAGCGAAGAGCAGCTCCGACGGCAGATTCTGTTCTTGAAGGCCGAGCTAGAGATGACGCGGGCTCGCGTGCCGCAGAGTCGCATCTTCCTTAAAGATGAGGAGCGCCAACGACTCTTGGAGTTGGGCGACGGCATCAGTTCGGATGTGCTCAAGCTGGTATCCATCGTGCACCCACGAACTTACCGCCGGTGGCTGGAGCGGAGAAGCCAGGGAAAGCCGCCAGCCAAGAAGATGGGTCGCAAAGGCACTTCCGAAACGATCCGCCAGATCGTCGTCCGTCTCGCCAAGCAGAACCAGTGGGGCTACGCCCGGATCGTCGGTGAGCTGCGAAAGCTGCGGATTCGCTGCGTCGGCCGCACGACGGTCCGCACAATCCTGAAGGAGGAAGGCATTCACCCAGGTCCGAAGCGTGGGCCAGGCACGTGGGATGAGTTCATCAAGATCCACGCCGACTCGCTTTGGCAATGCGATTTTTTCAGCAAGACGGTGATGACGAGCAC
>JBCDCL010000223.1:0-5668 GCA_039182175.1 Planctomycetota bacterium | reverse complement strand
TCGATTTCAGCAAGCCTTCCTAGCGTACTATTGGTGGTGGGCGTGTTGTATCCGCCTGCGATGCCGCCAATGATACTAGCAGCCGAGCACCCTCCCTCACGCGATCTGCATCAGGCGCCCCAGCATGCTGTTTCCGCTATTCGACCGCCAACCGACCACGCGGTTTCCGATCCTGACGATCCTGTTGATCGTGGTCAACCTCGGCATTGCATTCTGGTCGACAACCCTGCCAGACAAAGAAACGCTCGATCTCGTGTACGAACGAGGCCTAGTGCCGGAGCGACTGACATCGGTCGATTCGGGCAAGCCGTTGCCGATTGTTCGCGATCTGGGTGACGACCGGATTTATCGCACAACGCTCAACACCGAGCCTACGGCGGTTTACAGCTCGCTGTTGACGATGATGTTCTTGCACGGCGGCTGGCTGCATGTGATTACCAATATGTGGATGCTGTGGGTCTTTGGCAATAACATCGAAGACCGGCTTGGGCACTTCACCTTCGCGGCGTTCTACCTGCTGGGCGGCTTGGCTGCTGGATACCTGCAGTGGGCAATTGATCCCACGAGTCAAACACCTGTTGTTGGCGCCAGTGGCGCGGTGTGGGCCGTGCTTGGCGGCTATGCCGTGACCTATCCGAAGGCGAAGGTGTTAACGCTGGTATTCGTCGGCGTTCCGTTCTTACTCAATCTTCCAGCGCTGTTGGTGATCGCCATCTACTTCGCCATCGACTTGGCTATGGGGATTCTGATGTTGCAGGGCATGCCAGCGCAGCCGATTGCGCACTGGGCCCACGTGGGTGGTTGCGTGGCGGGTGTCGTTCTGCTCCCGTTGCTAGGCATTGGCACGTCGCCTCCCGATTCGGATTGGCGAGGCGAAGCCGATGCAATGCTGCAGCCAATTGCACCGACAGACGATTCGCAACCGCCGAAGTTCTAACTTCGCCAGACTAGAGGAAACTGCTACTCGATGGGCCGACGTGCGCTTCCCAAGTTGAATCCCGAGCTCGATCTCTCGCAGCTCTTGCTCACCGTCGACGACGTACCGCGGCCCTGGTCGGCCGAGCAACTCTATGGCCGCACGGCGCCACTGGAAGTCGAAGTCGGCAGCGGTAAGGGGCTATTCTTAGAGACCGCTGCGACGGCCAATCCCGAGCATGATTTCTTCGGCATCGAAGTCGCCAAGAAGTACGCCCGGCATTGCGCAGCCCGATTCGCCAAGCGGTCGCTTTCCAACGGTCGCGTGTTGGCGGGCGACGGTTTATGGTTTTTCCGCGACGTGCTGCCCCACGCCAGCGTCGCAGCCGTGCACGTCTACTTCCCCGACCCCTGGTGGAAAAAACGCCACCGGCGGCGGCGAGTGCTCAACGAGCCATTCCTAAAAGACGTCACACGTGTGCTCGTGCCCGGCGGGCATCTCCATTTTTGGACCGATGTGCAAGAGTACTACGAGTCGACGTTGGAACTAATTGCCGAAGTTACGCCGCTCACCGGTCCCGAACCGGTGAAAGTTCGTCCCGCCGAGCACGACCTCGACTTCCACACGCACTTCGAGCGGCGTACTCGCCTGGCGGGCGATCCGGTATATCGCTGCCGATACACCAAAAGCAGCGAGTGAGCGGCCTGCTGTCTGCGGGGCGAGAATTGTTTGATCGCGGCTTGAATCGCGTTAGACTGATGGACAGAAAGTCCCTTCTAACGATTGTTTGCCCTGGTTCTACTGGTCCGCATGGCAAACGGCTCGCTCAGCAACGATTCGTCGCAAGACGACTCAAACCAGCCAGCCGATACTGGCGGGGTGGTCACCCAAGCTACGCTCTCTGCACTGTCAGGCGTCCTCAACCAAGCCGGCTGCGGACTTGCCCTGTTTGATCCTGCTTCGCATCAAATCGTCGATTGCAACGAAGCCCTCGTTCGCTTGTTCGACGCCGAGAATCGCGCTGCCGTCTGCGATAGGCGATTGAGTGATTTCTGTCGGGCGCCGCAGGCTGACGGCGCCGGCGTCGAAGCAGACATTTCGGATTGGCTGTCCGTCGAGACTGCCGATGAGGACGCATGCTCGCAATGGATTGTCACTCGAGAAGACGGCTCAGAACTTACCGTGCAGGTGAGTAGCACGCGGGCCGACCCAAGCGACAGTCCGTTATTGCTGACGGCATGGGTTGCACGTGATGCTCCATCCAGCTTGGCGCCACAGGGCACAGACTCGCCAGACCGTTTTCGCCGATTGGTTGAGGGATTCACCAAGGAGTACATCCTCTACGGCAACGACTTGCAGGGGAATCTGACCTATCTCAGCCCCTCCGTGAAAGCGGTCTTGGGCTACGAACCCGAACAACTAGTCGGCAAGAATTGGCGAGAGTTCGTTCCCGACGAGCATTATCTCGCGTCGGCAGAGCACTACCAAGAGATGGCTTTTCAGGGCCGCGATACGCCTCCCAATCTCGTTGAGGTATTACACGCGGACGGCAGCACCCGGCTGCTCGAGGTTCTTCCTCAACCAGTCCGCGACCGCGCGGGTAACATCCTCGGCGTCGAGGGCATCTGCAAGGATGTCACCCAGCTCAAGCAAACCGAAGCCGAGTTGGTGGCGATTACCGAGCAACTCGATCGCCGTGTCCATCGCCGAACGGCTGAGCTTCAGCACCGACACGACTTTGAAGATCTGCTGATTAACCTCAGCACGCGATTCATCAACTTGCCGACCGAGCAAATCGACGAGGGCTTGCAGGATGCTCTGCGGCGGATTGGGGAGTTCATCGGCGTTGATCGGTGCTTCATTTACAACATAGACGACGCAGAAGGCGAGATCAGCCTGACTCACGAGTGGGTAGCTCCTGGGGCCCCATCTTTCAAAGAGCAGATGCAGGGATTCCCCACCGCCGGCTTCGAGTGGGAAATTCAACAGATCATTGCGACGCGGACGCTTCACATCCCCGACGTCGAACAGATGCCTGCTGAGGCCGCGAACCTACAGCGACTCTACCGTCAGTTGGGCATCCGATCGGCAGTCAATGTTCCGATGCTTCGCGGCGAGAAGCTCATTGGCTTTTTGGGCTTCGTCAGCATCGCTACGTCCAAGCAGTGGCAGGAAGAAGATATTGAACTGGTGCAAGTGCTTGCAGAGATGCTTGTCAATGCTCGCGACCGCTGTCAAACAGAGCGTGAGTTGCGTCTCAGCGAAGAACGCCTGCGGTTGGCCATCGAAACCATCGGCGATGGTCTCTTCGACTGGGATGTCTCCGGCAATGTGCTGTACGTTAGCGATCACACGCTACGCAGCCTCGACCTGCCAGAGGGTCACAACGATCGTGATCCTGATCGATGGCGGGCATTGATTCACCCCAACGATCGCGCCCGCGTTGAGGAAGCGCTCGACGCCCATCTGCAAGGCAAGTCACCGATCTATGAAATCGAATACCGCCTAAAGAATCACAACGGCGGCTATCGCTGGCGCCATGCACGCGGAAGAGTTGTCGAACGCGACGCCAACGGCAACGCGGTCCGGATGCTGGGCATCGATCGCGACATTACCGATCGTGTCGAGCAGCAAACCAGGCTGCGTGGCCTGGAAGAGCAACTCGTCCATCTGGGGCGCGTGGCCACCATGGGGGAAACGGTCGCTGGTATTGCTCACGAAGTGAATCAGCCCTTGCATGCTGCCGCTACCTTCTGTGCTGCAGCGCGACGTGCGTTGATCAGTGGCAGGGCTGACGCAATCGAAAAGGGCGTTGACCTAGCGAGCAAGATTGCAGAGCAAGTGACCCGGGCGGGCGACATCATCCGCCGACTTCGCGAATTCACTCGGCCGAGGCCCGTTGTACTGAAGCCCGTTGATTTCAATGCGGTGATTCGAGAATCCTCGCGGTTCATGACGCAAATCTCTGACCGACACGCGATACAACTTGCCTTCGAGCTTGAGGAGTCACTACCCGAGATCCATGGCGATGCGATTCAGTTGCAGCAGGTCGTCATCAACTTGCTGCAAAATGCGTCCGATTCGCTAGAATCAGGCGGAATCGCTGAGCCCACCATCCGGGTCGTCAGTCGACTGGCGAACGAGCGAGTCGAGCTTGTGATTTCCGACAACGGCCCGCCCTGCCAGATTGAGAATCTCGACGCCATGTTCGACGCCTTCTTCACCACCAAGCCAGACGGCATGGGAATCGGTTTGAGTCTCTGCCGAACGATCGTCGAGGCCCACCAAGGATCTATCCAGGCGTCGAAGAACCAAGCCGGCGGTCTAACGATCGTCGCCAGCTTTCCAGCCGCCGCCGAGAAAGCACCGTGAGCGATCCGCCAAACAACGCTGAATCGGCGAATGATACTGCGTCTGATGCAAAGCCGCACGGCGTGGTTTACATCGTGGACGATGACGAGGCCTCTCGCGAAGCG
The DNA here is from genome assembly GCA_039182175.1 of Planctomycetota bacterium. Lineage (GTDB taxonomy): Bacteria > Planctomycetota > Planctomycetia > Pirellulales > Lacipirellulaceae > JBCCQL01. The sequence continues at coordinate 1,276 of JBCDCL010000223.1, read as the reverse complement.
GTCTCTCGATTGGTCGACGAGATGGGCGTCCCTTCACAGACGTTTGGTTCTGCAGAGAAGTTTCTTGCCGCCTACGATGGCCATCGTCCCGCATGTCTCGTCACCGACGTACGCATGCTGCGGATGAGCGGACTTGAGTTGCAAGAGGCACTCGCCAGCCGGGGCGTGCATATGGCAACGGTCATACTCACCGCCTACGCCGATACGCCGGTCACGGTACGAGCCATCAAGAATGGCGCCATTACGCTCCTCGAAAAACCGTGCCGCGATCTAGAGCTGTGGGACGCCATTCGCGAAGCCCTCGCTCAAGACACGGCCGCCTGGGTTGATGATCAAAAGCGGGCCGAACAAGCACAGCGTCTGGCGAGCTTATCGCCGAGTGAGCTTGAGGTGCTCGATCTGGTCATGGATGGCGCCCCCAACAAATCGATCGCTGCAAAGCTCGACTGCAGCATTCGCACCGTCGAAGTCCGCCGCCAAAGCATCCATTCGAAGATGGGTACGAGTTCTCTGGCAGAGTTGGTGCGACAGGTCATCGAAGCTCGCGAAAAGTAGCTGAACGCTACCAGAGCAACGTGACTACTTGATCGCTTATCCCGCAATCCAATCGGGATACATTCCTGCGCAAGATGCAGTCGCCACCGTCGGTTTGTGCTTGGTACAAACTGAAGCAACCTTCCGATTGCAGAAATGCAGGTCGCATTTCCGAATAAGCACCTAACATGTGGATAGCCTCAATTTTCTTCGGCAATCCACCAGTATTTCGCGCATGTTGTGAGCTGCCGAACTGTCTTTCTCAGCCGTAACATCAGGATACAAAGCCGGCACCGCATTGACGGAGAACCATCACCCTAACTCCGCGAGCAAGTACGACGGCATCCCGCATTAATCGGCTTGGCATTTTGCGGCGATTAAGCCGGCTCGCCGCGGATACATCCCAGACAGATGGCACAACGGCACGCTGAGTGCTTAGAAGTAACCACACAAGTAGTCGCCTCGGTGTCCTCAGCGAAGACGGAACAGTAGAAAAGCAGAGGTAAGAGATGATGACGGCAACCTTCCCGACTCCTTCCGAGTCTGTGACGACGCAAACCGTGTTTGTTGTCGAAGACGATCTCGATACACGAGATGCTCTTTCGGAACTTTTGACGCCCTCAGGGTTGAAAGTACGCTCGTTCGGCTCTGCCGAGGAGTTTTTGAGCAGCTTCAAGCCGAATGGGCCCGCATGCCTACTCGTGGACGAGCGACTGCCTGGCATGCCCGGGAGCGAGTTGCT
>JBCDCL010000222.1:0-5682 GCA_039182175.1 Planctomycetota bacterium | reverse complement strand
GGACCGTCCAGTCGCCTGCCCCGCCCGCCCCGCCTGCTTTTGACGCGATCGAATCGCCTCGCCTCACGGGCGATGCGGGCACCCTAGTACAGCAGTTGCAGCGGGCCTTCCGCGGGGCACTCGAAACAAGGCCGTCTGCGGGCAACCGGGAACCGGACGACGATTGACGGCGTCTGAGATAACGCTTCCCAGGCAATCGAGTATCCCTCACCGCGCGATCTGCGTAAAATGCAGACAGTACGGGTAGGCGGGAAACGAAATTCTGTGATTTGGCAAGCTTTGACGACCCAGGGAAGAGGGGACAAACCAATGCCGAATCAGCCACAAAAAATAAGTTGCGTTCACACAAGGCTTGTCTTATCCATCTTATCTGCAGCCATCCTCGTCTCGGCGGGATCGGCAGCTCCCGCAGCCTCCACTGACGAAGTTGATCGTGTCGTTGACGGTGGTTTGCAATGGCTTGCTTCTCAACAACACCAACTCGGTCACTGGACGGCTCAGGGGCGATACCCCACGGCGATGACGGCTCTCTCTGGTCTCGCCCTGTTGAGCGAGGGGTCGACTCCCAACCAGGGCCGCTATGCAGAGAATCTCCGCCAAGCGGTTGACTATCTGATCCGACAAAGCAGACCTAATGGCTTGATCGGCGATCCGCTGCGTGACGACCGGTACACTTACGGTCATGGCTTTTCGATGCTGTTCCTCTCGCAGGTGCTGGGCGAAGAGGAGGACTATGAGCGTCGCCAAGAAATTATTGCCGTCTTGAATGCAGCCGTGCAGTTCACCGCTCAAGCGCAAACCAGCGCCGGTGGCTGGGGATACGTCAGTGCGAAGGATGGCAATGGTTTTGACGAGGGCTCGACGACGGTAACCCAGGTCCAAGGCTTGCGAGGCTGCCGAAATGCAGGAATCGCAGTGCCCAAGGAGATTGTCGACAAGGCGGTCAATTATATTAGGAGCTGCACGCTGAAAGATGGTGGCGTGCAATACAGCTCAAAAGGGGGCGGCGGCCGTCCGGCGATTACGGCGGCGGCTATCGCCTGCTTATTCAGCGCCGGTGAGTACGACGATCAGTTTGTGCCCCGCATGCAGGAGTACTGCCGACGTCACCTAGGCGCCCACAACCAGAGCAACTACGGCCACTGGCATTACGCCCACTTTTACTATGCTCAGGTTCAATATCGCGAAGCAGGCGACCCTTGGGAGAACTATCGCAAAGCGACTTACAGCAAGCTAGTCCGCGAGGCGACGCCAACTCGCTTAGCCGACGGCCAAGGGATCACCTGGGGGCAAGGCTATATTGGCAACGTCTATACCACGGCACTCAACCTCGTCATCCTGCAACTCGACAACGCCTGCCTGCCGATCTATCAGCGGTAGCGAAGTAGCAGCCAACCGACCGAACAGCGGAGCCTTTTTTTGAGCGAGCATGAAACACCGCCGGCAGACGATCTCGTCTCGCGTATGCAGTCAGCCGGCGACGCAATTAAGCAGCAGTTGGCTAAAGTGATTGTCGGCCAGCAGGACGTCATCGAATTACTACTGATCACGCTCTTCTCGCGAGGTCATTGCTTGCTGGAAGGTGCGCCGGGGCTCGCGAAGACGCTACTCATTAGCACGCTCGCCCGCTCACTCAACCTTACGTTTAGTCGTATACAATTCACACCTGACCTGATGCCCGCCGACATCACAGGCACGGAGATCATCGAAGAGAACCGGACGACCGGTCAGCGAGAGATGCGATTCCTTGCCGGGCCGATTTTCTCCCACGTGATTCTCGCAGACGAAATCAATCGAACGCCGCCCAAAACCCAAGCTGCCTTGCTAGAAGCGATGCAAGAACAGCAAGTCACCGTCGGCCGGGTGCGTCATTCGATCGGTAATCCCTTCTTTGTGCTCGCGACTCAGAACCCTGTTGAGCAAGAGGGCACCTACCCGTTGCCAGAAGCACAGCAGGACCGCTTTATGGTCAAAGCCTTGGTGAACTACCCGAGCTTTGAGGACGAAGTCGAAGTTGCTCGCCGCACGACTACCCTTGGCGATAGTGAAGTGGAAGCGGTGCTCTCGCCAGAGGATATCCAGACGCTCCAAGACGCGGTGCGAACCGTGCCGATCAGCGAGCACTTAACGCACTATGCCGTCGCATTAGTTCGCGGCACCCGGGTTGGCGAAGACGAAGTCACCGAGATGGCCCAGCAGACACTCTCATGGGGCGCCGGACCGCGTGCCGTTCAGTATTTGATTCTCGGCGCCAAAGCCCGCTGTCTACTGCACGGCCGCCCCCATGTTGCGACGGAAGATATCCAGGCGCTCGCCCGCCCGGTGATGCGGCATCGTTTGTTGCTGAGCTTCGCCGCGGAGAGCGACGGCATCACGGCGGACGACGTCGTAGAAGATCTCCTCGCAAAGACGGCGTCACACTCCAGCGGTTTGCGAGAAGACCCACGTTTCAGCGCCGTGCTCAATGGTTCGTAACCGTTTGGCGAATCGTCCTTCAATTGGCAATAGACCATCGGAATCGCAATTAGCAGTAAGGCGAGCAACAGGCCAGCGGCCAATTCGACAGGCCTACCAGAAACGATCCGTCGGGTCGGGCGGCTCGAAATTCGCGCTCGGCAAATCGTTGAAGGGTTCTTGAGCGGCATGCACCGCAGCCCTTATTTCGGGCGTTCGCTTGAATTTCGTGAGCATCGTCAATACGCGCATGGCGACGACCTTCGTCACGTCGACTGGAAAGTCTGGGCACGGCAGGATCGTTACTATGTCAAGCAGTACGAGGAAGATACGAACCTGCGTGGGACGCTCCTGGTAGATCGATCAGAGAGCATGGCCTACGGCGCCGCCTCAATGACGAAATACGAGTATGCGGCGACGGCTGCGTCGGTGATCGCTTACGTGCTTTTGCGTCAGAATGACGCGGTCGGCTGCCAAGTATTCAACGATACAGTGAGTGCCGAGGCGCCTGCGAGATCGAGTCGCGGCCATCTAGGCGCCATCGCGGACTTGCTGCGAGGCGAACCCTTCGGGAAAAAGACCGACTTAGGCGCGGTGCTTACAAACGCTGCGGTATCGTTGCCACGACGTGGGGTGGTGGTGCTAATCAGCGATTTGTTCGGCGATCTTGCCAGGCTGCGTGAGGGGCTTAGTCAACTTCGCGAGCGCGGGCACGATCTGATCGTGTTGCACGTGCTAGATGACGACGAGCTTGACTTTCGCTTCGAAGGCCCGACACGTTTTGCTGGCCTGGAGAGCACCGTCGAACTCTCTTGCAATCCGCGGGCTCTGCGTGAGGATTACTTGAATGCGATGAAGCGTTTCCTCGCCGATGCCCGCGGCGCCTGTCTGTCTCAGGCAGCCGATTATTCGTTGATTCGCACCAGCGAGCCCTTCGATGCCGTGCTCACTCAGTTACTTAGTCGCCGAATGCAAACACGATAATCCTGTCACTTGGCGGCCGGTTTGGCCGCGGCGCCAAGACGTATCATTGGGTCGCCTAATTCTGTCTTATTCGCGGTTGTAGATTGTCATTCCTCTTCCCTTCGCTGCTATGGATTGGATTGCCGCTAATTGCGGCGCCGGTCTTGTTGCACTTGCTCAACTTGCGCAAGCAACGCAAGGTGCAGTGGGCCGCGATGGATTTTTTGATCGAAAGCGATCAGCAAAATCGGCGGTGGGTAAATCTACGCGAGTGGTTGCTGCTGGCAGCCAGGATGGCGGCAATCCTGCTCGTCGCAATGATGCTCGCTCGACCCACGATCGTTGGCGATTTGGCTTCGTGGTTCGCCAGCGACCGAGTCCATCACTTGATACTGCTCGATGACAGTCTGTCGATGAGCGATCAGGCGTCCCGGCAGTCGGCTTGGAAGAATGCCCAAGCGGTTGTCGGCTCAATCATCGAAAACGCGGCAAAGTCCAGCCGGCAACGCGTCAGCATTTTGCGAACGTCTGAAATCGGCGATGCCATTGTCGCCGAATCAACCACGGCCATCGGCCCCGCAGAGCTGCGGAGCCTCGCCGCGCAGGCCGAGGCATGGGTTCCGACCCAGCTTAGATCGGAGCTTTCGTCTGCCGTGGCGGCCGCAGCTTCTCAAGCACAAAGCTCGACCGAAGATGAACCGATAGTGGCATACGTTGTTTCGGACTTTCGCAGCAAGGACGTTGAGCCTGCACAAGCATTTGACAAGGCAGTTGAAGAACTTTCCGCTGCAACTGCAGCAGTACATCTGGCGCCGTGCGTCGAAACGGTTAGCGACAATGTCGCTGTCACTTCCCTGAAACTGCTGCCAGGAGCACGCGTCGCCAATTTGGAGCTAACGGCTGAAGTCGAGGTGACCAACTTCGGACGTTCGCCAGTCAAACAACTCGTTGTGCAGCTTGAGCGAGACCTGCAACCGCTACCAGCGGCAGACATGGGCGATATAGCATCGGGCGAGTCGAAGACTTTCCAGTTCCCAGTTCGTTTTGACGGGCCGGGTGAGCATTCTCTCGTCGCCACGATCGAGACAGACGCCATTGCCGCCGACAACACACGCTATTTCGCCACCGGTTTGCCGGACGAACGCAAGGTGTTGCTAGTCGATGGGTCGCCCGGAGGCCACGAGGGGCTTTCATTCGCTGCAGCAATCAAACCTGGCGGAGTGACAACCGGCTGGCGCCCCGTCAGAACAAGCATTAGCAAGCTAGCTACGCGAGAGTCGCTCGCAGACTTTGCGGCAGTGCTCTTGTTGGACGTACCTCGCGTCCCTACAGCGGCGGCTTTGCGATTGAAGCAGTACGCAATCGCCGGCGGTGGCGTCTTCATGGCGTTGGGACCCTCGATCGATCGGCGAAACTACAATCGCACTCTGCTCGGAGTACACTCCGGTTCACTGCTGACTATCCAACTGGATCTCCCCAGCCAGGCGCCGCCTGCGATTGAGACGCAAAGCGATGCGACCGGAGACATGGTGGTGACCGACCATCCACTGTTCCGCGTATTTGCCGGCGACCGCAACAGCTTCCTGAATCTGATTGCTGTCAACTACTACCATTCGCTCGTCACGCCTGAGCCTCCTGCTCAAGCGGACGCGACGAAAACGATCGCGTCGCTGCGCGATGCGTCACCGCTCTTTCTGGAGCGACGCCTCGGCGAAGGGCGTGTCATCGGCCTGCTGACAACGGTTTCGAGGCCACGCGGAGCGATTGATGGCTGGAGCAATATGGGGCTCTCGCCTGTGTTTCCCGTGCTTGCAAACGAACTGCTTGCCTATTTAACGGCGCCACGACTATCGGAGCCTGCGTTAAAGGTGGGCGCCGCTTGGTCGAACGTACATGGCAGTCCGAGCGGATTGCAAACAGCTCAGGTTGCCCGAGTCAGTAAACCCGCGACGAGCCTTTCGAGCGTATCGCTAGAAGCGTCGCCGAAAGTCGCTGGGCTGTATCGAATGACAACAACGGGCGCCAACGAGACCGCCAAAAAGCTCCTTGCGATAAATATCGACTCCAGAGAGAGCGATCTGGCGAAGCCAAGCTTGCAAGAACTTGCTGACCGATTCGCGAACAATGACGCGGTCGCAGTGACGACCGTCGAGCAGCTACTGCGGAGCGACAGTGAGCAAACCCAGGCTTCGCTTGCCCGGATTGTGGCAGCGGCCGTCTTGCTGGTGCTACTTGCGGAAAAGTTGCTCGCGGTGCAGTGCAGCT
>JBCDCL010000221.1:0-5687 GCA_039182175.1 Planctomycetota bacterium | reverse complement strand
GCCGGTGGCAGAGGCGCGTCAAGACGTCGAGGACGGAGAGGCGGTGTCAACTGGCGCCACTATTTGGCGTCGATCGTTGGCGAACAGGCCGAGCAGTACATTCACGACTACACGCACAACAAACATCTGTCGGCATACACCTGCACCGACGCCGATCTGCAAGCCATCAAACTTGCCGACCTTTTGGACGAGCTAACCGACGCTGGGCCGCGATTTGCACCCGGCAAGCCACTGCTAGAAATCACTGCCGAAGCGTTAGCATGCTCTGGAGAGGGCGCCGACAAGCTCATTGCTCTTGCCGAGCGGATGATCGGACCGATCGGCGGCGAGATGTTTCGCGAAGCGCTGCAAGTGTGCGCCGCCACCCAGCCACCCGCGGCACTGCAGAGCGAATTACGGTCATTCCAAACGGTACCGTCGGGCGTTGATACCGGGCCGCGTCTGCTGCAGCTACCGCTACCACGTTTCAACCTGCCCGCATCGCTTGGTCGCAACGAGGCGCGACTACGAAAACTGTTCTCTAGCAAGCGAGCTGCGTCATGATCTCTCAAATTCGACTTCATCGCCCGGCTAGCGACCGACCGAAGGACTTGCCGGTTGGTGTGGTGATTCCTGTTTACAATCGCCGCACACTGCTATTGGAAACGTTGCCGTTTGTACTCGCACAGACCCATGCGCCCGAGCGGGTGGTGATCGTCGACGATGGTTCGACGGATGGCTCGGCCGATGCGGCCGAGGCGTGGCTGGCTGGGCAGCAGCCGCAGTTTGCGTGGCGCGTGCTGCGTTGCCCACATCGCACTGCCGCCGCAGCCCGGGTAGATGGTTTTCGCTTAGTCGACGATCTGCCGCTGGTGGCATTTCTCGATTCGGACGATCACTGGCCGAGCGACTTCTTGGAGCGAACCGTCGCGCACCTTGCAGCAAATCCAGAGGCCGACGCCGCCGTTACCGACCGCCGGTACATCGACGCCGCTGGCGCCGAGCAAGCGAGCGACTGCAGCCAAATGGCGACCGACCCGTTTGCGTGGCTCTTCCAACATGGCGCCGGCATTGCATCGTGCAGCCTCTTGCGTACCGCAGCCGTGAAAGCAGCCGGCGGCTGGCAGCCCGAGTTGCGAACTGCCGAGGACGCCTGGTTGTTTGGACACGTCGCCATGCAAGGCGAGTGGGTCCACGTGCCGGGTGAACCGGTTACGTTTCACCTGGGCAATGCCAACAGCCGAAACGAAGATGGCAACCTGAGCCGCCGCTACGCCGATACCGAACTCCGCTGGGTCCGTGTCTACCAGCAGCTTTACCACCTGCTTGGCGAGCGGCGTCCCGACATTGATCGCCGGCCACTACAAGCCGCGCTCGCCAAACGCTGGGCCCGGGCGGGCAAGCAAATGTTCCGCACCGGCCAAGCCAATCTGGCCCGCGAGTGCTTCTCGCAAGCCGTCTACTGGAACCCCACCCAACTCAAGAGCTGGGGCCGATTGGCGATCTCACCGTTCGTCCGCGGGCAAGCCGCGTGAGAGCGACTTGACGATACGCGGCTATCTGCCGCCCGAGAAAGACGTGCACTTTGCGATTCCTGTCTCGGCATTTCCGTTGAGAACTATGCCGTTAGACACTCTCGCTCATCGGCGAGGCCGTAGCAATATTATCAATTGCGATAATGGCTGTGCGAAGGCCTTGTTGGCTATCGATGAGCGTGGCGATCTCGAAGTCGGAGACTATAGTTGTCTCTGCTGATCGCAGCACGTAAGTTCGCCCATTGGTCATAACGATTTCGACCGGGCCCGCAGCGATCAATTCGCGAAGGGTATCTGGTTCCATGGTTACCTCCTGTTTAAGCATAGCCTAACAGGCAGTGGAGTCTATCTGGGCGTGAGGTATTTGCCAGCTAGAACCGCTGAGACGGCTTCCTGACAGACGAAATCTCGGCTAGCAACTTTCTCCTCCGCCCGGTTGAAGGTGGCTATCTCGGCGTGATACGCTAGAGCGATTTTAGCCAGCTTGTGGTGGCTGCTGATTGTCGTGGCTGGGTAGCGTGCGGCGTTGCTCCGGGGGCTTACGCCCCCGGCTTGCGGACGACTCGCATGGCAGCTCCTGATCCTCAGCACCTGGCGCTCGCCCCTCCATCCTCGCCCCTAGCCCCTCCCTACTGCCGTGCCACGTCGCGACGATATTCACAAGATTCTGCTGATCGGCTCCGGGCCGATCGTCATTGGCCAAGCTTGCGAGTTTGACTACTCGGGCACTCAAGCCTGCAAGGCGCTTCGCGAGGAGGGCTACGAGGTGGTGCTGGTCAACTCCAACCCCGCCACGATCATGACCGACCCGGCGACGGCCGATCGGACCTATATCGAGCCGCTCACTTGGCAGGTGGTCGAGAAGATCATCGAGAAAGAAAAGCCCGACGCCGTGCTACCGACGCTCGGCGGCCAGACGGCGCTCAACTTGGCGATGAATCTTGAGGAGCATGGCGTCCTGGAGAAGCATGGCGTCGAAATGATCGCCGCCAAGGCCGACGTGATCGACAAGGCCGAGAATCGCGAGCGGTTCAAAGCGGCGATGGAGAAACTGGGCCTCGGTGTTTGCAAAGGCAAGACGGTGCAAACGCTCGACGCAGCTCGCGAGTGGCTCAAAGAGATCGACCTGCCCGCGATCATTCGGCCAAGCTTCACGATGGGCGGCTCCGGCGGCGGCATTGCTTACAACCGCCAAGAGTTCGACCAAATGGTCCAACACGGCTTGGACTTGTCGCCGACGACCGAAGTGTTGATCGAGCAGTCGATCCTTGGTTGGAAAGAGTACGAGATGGAGGTGATGCGCGACGCCGATGACAACGTCGTGATCATCTGCGCGATCGAAAACTTCGACGCGATGGGCATTCACACTGGCGACTCAATCACCGTGGCGCCTGCCCAAACGCTGACCGACAAAGAGTACCAGCGGATGCGCGACGCCTCGCTGGCGGTAATTCGCGAGATCGGCGTCGAGACAGGCGGCTCGAATATCCAGTTCGCCATCAACCCGGCCAATGGCGACATGATCGTCATTGAAATGAATCCACGGGTCAGTCGCAGTAGTGCGCTTGCGTCGAAGGCGACCGGTTTTCCGATTGCCAAGATCGCCGCCAAGCTAGCCGTCGGCTACCGGCTGCACGAACTGCCAAACGACATCACACGCGAAACCACCGCCTGCTTCGAGCCGTCGATCGACTACGTGGTGACCAAGATCCCCCGCTTCGCCTTCGAGAAATTTCCCGAGGCAGACAGTTTGCTGACCACGCAAATGAAAAGCGTCGGCGAGACAATGGCCATTGGTTCGACGTTCAAAGAGTCGTTCCAAAAGGCACTGCGTGGCTTGGAAGTCGGCGCCTTTGGCTTTGGCTGCGACGGCAAAGACCTTTGGGGCACCGACGAGCAGCCCGACGAAGAAGAAATCCGTGCCCAACTCCAACAAGCAGGGCCGGAGCGGATTTGGCATATTCGCTACGCGATGAAGCTCGGCATGTCGGTCGCCGAAATTTACGAACTGACCGGCATCGACCCGTGGTTCTTGGACAACCTGGCGGAGATTGTTGAGACGGAGAACGACTTGCGTGCTAGCGCAAGTGGGGAAGGCGGAGTGGGGAGTGGGGAAAGTCCGACTTCCACGTCCTCCCCACTCCCCACTCCCGACTCCTCACTTCATCGGCTTTCCGATGCCCAGCTTCGCACCGCCAAGCGATTCGGATTTTCTGATCGGCAACTCGCGACCATCTTTGGGTGCGGCGAACTAGAGGTCCGCAAAGAGCGACTCGATCGCGGCATCCGGGCGACCTACAAATCGGTCGACACCTGCGCGGCCGAGTTTGAAGCCTACACGCCTTACTTCTATTCGACCTACGAAGATGAAGACGAGACGCCGCCGAAGAAAAAGAGATCAGACGTCAGACATCAGACGTCAGAGAATATTGATGGTAAGCGTGCCTTGGAGAGCGATCTCTCCTCTGACCTCGAACCTCTCGCCTCTCGTATTATGATCCTTGGCGGGGGGCCGAACCGGATTGGGCAGGGGATCGAGTTCGACTACTGCTGCTGCCACGCTAGTTTCGCGCTTAAGGAGCTTGGCATCGAGTCGATCATGGTCAACTCGAACCCAGAGACGGTTTCAACCGACTACGACACCAGCGACCTGCTGTTTTTCGAGCCGTTGACCGTCGAGGACGTGCTCAATATTTGCGACCGCGTCGAGCCCGATGGCGTGATTGTGCAATTCGGCGGGCAAACGCCGCTGAACTTAGCGCGGGCATTGAAAGAAGCGGGCGTGCCGATCATTGGCACCAGCGTTGACGCCATTGAAGACGCCGAAGACCGAGAGAAGTTTGCCGCGTTGCTCGATCGCCTCGGCCTCAAACAACCGCCTAGTGGCATTGCTCGCACCATGGAAGAAGCTCGGGCAATTGTCGAGCGGATTGGCTTCCCCGTGCTGGTGCGGCCTAGCTTTGTGCTCGGCGGCCGGGCAATGGAGATTTGCTACGACAACTCGCAGCTCGACCGGTTTGTCGCCGAAGCGTTTGTCGCCGCTCAAGGGCAGCCGGTGCTGATCGATAGCTTCTTGGAAGGCGCCACCGAAGTGGACGTCGACTGCATTGCCGATGGCGAGACGGTGATCGTGCCCGGCATCATGGAGCATATCGAAGAGGCGGGCGTCCACTCGGGCGACTCCGCTTGTTCGATCCCCGCCTACAGCCTGCCCGGCCCCTTGCTGAAAGAGATTCGCCAGGCAACCGTCGCCTTGGCCGACGCCCTCGATGTTCAAGGTTTGATGAATGTGCAGTACGCGGTCCGCGACGAAGAGGGTACGCCGACGCTCTACGTAATCGAAGTCAATCCGCGGGCGAGTCGCACCGTGCCGTTTGTCGCCAAGGCGACCGGTCTGCCGGCAGCCCGCGTGGCGGCTAAGGTGATGGCAGGCGTTTCGCTTGCCGAGCAAGGCGTCACCGAAGACCCCATCCCTGCTCATGTATCGGTCAAAGAAGCCGTCTTCCCGTTTATCAAATTCCGCGGCGTCGACATCGTGCTAGGGCCGGAGATGCGTTCCACCGGCGAAGTGATGGGCATCAGTCCACGATTTAGCATGGCGTTTGCCAAGAGCCAAGTCGCCGCGGGCACTGTGCTGCCTGACGAAGGGAATATCTTCCTCTCGGTGGCGCCTAAGCACAAACCACGCGCCGTGGAGATTGGCAAGCGACTCTCGGCGATGGGTTACGGGCTACTCGCAACGCGTGGCACCGCGGCGGCGCTTACCGAGGCGGGCGTCGACTGCACGCCAATCAAAAAGCTCAAGGAAGGGCATCCCAACCTGATCGATTATCTGACCGACGAGAATGTCGCCCTGGTAATGAACACTCCGATGGGCAAGGGCGCCCGCACCGACGAGGGCCGCATCCGCGCGGCAGCCGTTTCGGCCGGCGTGCCGTGCGTAACATCGATCGAAGCTGCCGAGGCCGCCACTACCGCCATGCAAGCCCTGCGCGACGAGCCGCTCGAGGTGATGAGCCTGCAAGAACGCTTTGGCTTGCTCGATCAAGTGGCCGCGACGTAAGTCGTACGCGAGTCGTCCGGCAGTGCTTGGTACAATCGTCGTATGCACGCCACTGATAACGCGACGAACCCGGCAGGCAGCCCCCCGCCGACCGCCACGCCGCCGCTACG
>JBCDCL010000220.1:0-5726 GCA_039182175.1 Planctomycetota bacterium | reverse complement strand
GGAAGCTGCCGCCAACGAAGCAGGCGCCAGTGTCGAGTCGCAAGCGCTCGTTGCCTACAAGTACGACACGGCCCTGGGCCAACTCTTGGGAATGCTGCCGAAGAATAAGGGCGTTCTCGGTTTTGTACTTGTCGCCCTCTTGGGCGCGGTGGTTAGCTCACTAGCGGCGATGCTCAATGCGTCGTCGTCGATCTTTACGCTAGACTTGGTCAACAAGTACCTGATGCCTGGCGCCTCGCAGGACGCTATCGTCACGGTTGGCCGGGTGAGCGTTGTTGCATTTGCTGTGGTGGCGTGTCTGTTGGCGCCGAAGCTAGGTGATCCGAATATCTCCAACTCGATCTTCACCATCATTCAAGGTGGCCAAGGTCTGATCTCGCCGGGAATTCTGTCGATCTTCGTCTTCGGCTTGTTGGTGCGCCGGGCGCCGCGGATGTGTGGTGTCGCAGGATTGCTGGTCAACATTCTGTGCTACGGTAGCCTTTGGTACCTCTCGGCCAATACGCAAGTGTTCGCCGGGATCGACTTCATGAACAACTTTCTGAACTGGATGGCTATCTCGTTCGGACTTTGCATTGCCGTGATGGTCGCCATGACGATCCTGTCGCCGCTTCCGGAGCCGGTGCAGTTTGTAGCGAAGACCGATATGGATTTGTCGGGCTCCAAGGCGGCCTTCGCAGCCGGTTTGCTTTGCATCTTGCTGACGTTGGTGTTGTATGTTGTCTTTAGCCCGCTTGGTGTCGCCGGCCAGTCGGCTGCCGGTGGATGATCCGTGTTTCGTAGCGAACTCGTGGTACTGCGTTTCTAGGTGAGGCATGGCCGAGGCGAAACCTATTGTTGGCGTGATCATGGGTTCCCAGAGTGACTGGGAGACCATGCGTGGCGCCGTGGAGGTGCTCGACGAGTTTGGCGTTGCGTGCGAATCGCAAATCGTTTCGGCCCATCGGCCCCCCAAGTGGATGGTGGAGTACGCCACGGACGCCGCCGGGCGTGGGCTGAAAGTCATCATTGCCGGCGCCGGCGGGGCGGCTCATCTGCCGGGCATGGTGGCGTCGCTCACCTCGCTGCCGGTGCTTGGCGTGCCGGTGCAAAGTCGATCGCTGCAGGGGCTCGACTCGCTTCTATCGATTGTCCAGATGCCGGGCGGCGTACCGGTAGGAACGCTCGCGATCGGCGCCGCCGGCGCCAAAAACGCTGCTCTGCTGGCGATTCGTATCTTGGCGACCAGCGATTCTGCACTCCGCGAAAAATTGGACGACTACGCCGACGAGCAAACGCAATCGGTCCTGGATAATCGCCAGCCGGGCGATGGCTGAGCGGCGGCTTGCTCGTGCTGATTCTTTGGCCAGCGATGAATCGAGGAGCTGCGCGATGGAGGACTCGGTTGCAATCTGGCGAGACGCCACGCGTGAAACCGCTCAGTCGTATCGCCGTATGATTGACGCGGCAGTTGGGCAACTGACTGACGAGGAGTTGTTCCAACGCCCGGCGCCGGACGTCAATTCCGTGGCGAACCTCTTGCGTCATCTCGGCGGTAATCTGCGTAGCCGATGGACCGATTTCTTGACCACCGATGGCGAAAAGCCCGATCGAGATCGAGAAACCGAGTTCGCCGACTGGGAGGGTGATCGCCAATCGCTGCTGGCGTGTTTCGATGCCGGTTGGGCGTGTCTGGAATCCGCCATCGACCAGATCACCGCCGACAACATCAGCCGCCCCGTCGTAATACGAGGCGAAGCCCACACGCTACCGCAGGCGTTTGGGCGATCGCTCACCCATATTGCCTACCACGCGGGGCAGATTGCCTTGATTGCTCGTACTGTGCACGCGGGCGAGTGGCGATGGCTGACCATCAAGCCAGGTGGCAGTGCCGAGCACAATCGCGACACCTGGGGAACCCCCGCCGCCCGAAGTGTGTTTGGCAGCTCGCAGGAAACGTCTGAGTGACGTGTCGCGTTAGCTGTTCGGCATCACGACGCACGGCCGTTGCTCAGTTCCGCCACTAGGCCAGTCATCGTCTCGTGCGCGTCGCCGAAAAGCATCCGCGTGTTGTCGTAATAGAAGAGCGGATTGTCGACGCCGGCGTAGCCTGCCGCCCGCCCCCGCTTGAGCATCACCGTGCGGCGGGCGTTCCACACTTCTAGTACCGGCATGCCTGCGATGGGACTTGCCGGGTCGGTTTGGGCGCTGGGATTCACAATGTCGTTGGCCCCGATGATTAGCACGACATCGGTCTCCGACAGATCGTCGTTGATCTCGTCCATCTCGAGAACGATGTCGTAGGGCACGCTCGCCTCGGCGAGCAGCACATTCATATGTCCCGGCAATCGGCCAGCGACTGGATGGATAGCGAAGCGCACATTGACGCCCCGTTTGCGGAGCAGTTCGGCGACTTCATGCACAGCATGCTGGGCCCGGGCGACTGCCATGCCGTAGCCCGGCACAACCACGACGCTGCGAGCATTGACCAACTCGTCGGCCAGTTCGTCGATGTTGGTCTCGCGGACTTCTCCCGCGGCTTCGCCGGCGTCGGCTGCTGCGGGCGTTTGCTCGACCGCGGCGCCCCAACCGCCAAAGACGACGTTCCAAATCGAGCGGTTCATCGCCCGGCACATGATGTAGCTAAGGATAGCGCCACTGGCGCCGACGAGGGCGCCGGTAACGATCAGCAAGTCGTTAGACAGCATGAAACCAGCCGCAGCGGCGGTCCAGCCCGAGTAGCTGTTGAGCAGCGAAACGACGACCGGCATATCGGCGCCGCCAATCGCGGCAACCAAATGCCAGCCCATCGCGAGGGCAATTACTGTAGCGATGATCAACCACACGAGGGGAACGCCGGCCTCGGCGACAAACAAACCGCCGAGCACCAAGCTCGTGACCAACGCCGCTAAGTTAATCAGATGCCGCCCAGGTAGCAGCAAGGGCGTGCCTGAGAGAACTCCCTTCAATTTGCCAAACGCGACGACCGAGCCGGTGAAGGTAATGGCCCCAATCCAAACGGCGATAAAGACTTCGACCAAATGAATGATGCGGCCGGCGCCCGTGTACTTGTCGATCTCCGCCAGGCTGGCGTAGCCGACAAACACCGCCGCGGCGCCTACGAAGCTGTGCAGGAGCGCCACCATCTCGGGCATCGCGGTCATCGCCACGCGTGCCGCCATCACGGCGCCAATCGCGGCGCCAACGACCACGGCAATCGCTACCAGCGTAAAGCCAGCCGCGGTGATTTCGCTGGAAGTGAGCGTCGCCCCCACGGCGATCGCCATACCCACCATGCCATACACGGCGCCACGCCGAGCTGTCTCTTGGCTGCTGAGCCCCTTGAGACTCAGAATAAAGAGCACAGCAGCAGCAAGGTACGGAAGTGAGAGGAAGACTTGATCCACGATTTTGCTGGGTGGTTAGCGTGCTTTAGTTAATGATTGCGGAATTCGGATTGCGGATTGCGGAATCAAGATTAATAGGAACGAGGGCGTGGTTGGCGGGTCGCTTGCGTTTCAATCCGCAATCCACTCACTCTTTACGAAACATCTGCAGCATGCGGTGCGTTACCCAAAAGCCGCCGCTGACGTTGATCATGGCTAGGAGGATCGCTAGCAAGCCAAGGACGGTGGCGATGGTTACGCCATCGGCGCCAACGGCGCCACCTTGGAGCAAACCGCCCAAGATGATGATGCCACTAATGGCGTTGGTGACGGCCATCAGCGGGGTATGCAGTGCCGGGGTGACGTTCCAAATAACGTGCCAACCGACGAAGCAGGCCATTACAAACACGGTGAGGTGCTGGACGAACGCTTGCAGTTCACCACCGCCGGCGGCTGCCGCGTCACCGTCACCGGCGAAGCCAAACCGCAAGACGGCCCACGCCGCAGCAAGCAACAGACCGACGCCGATTAGCAGGCCGCCGGACTGCTTGGCGGGCTTGGCGTCTTCTGCGACCGGCGCCTCTGCTTTCGTGGCAGGCTTGGTTGCCGGCTTTGCGGGTGCGACGGGCGTTGGTTCGATTGCCGGCGGCGGCCAAGTCACGGCGCCGTCGTGCGTGACGGTCATCGCCCTGGTGACGACTTCTTCTTGATCGATCGCGATCGTCTCGCCACCTAAGTGCTTTACTAGGTTTACCACCACGTTGCTGTACAGCGTGCTTGCCGTATTGGCCATGCGGCTGGGCAGGTCGGTGTAGCCGATGATCGTGACGCCATGTTCGACGACCGCTTCACCTGGGTGGGTGTACTCGCAATTGCCCCCCTGCTCGCCAGCAAGGTCGACGACGACCGACCCGGGCTGCATCCGCTCGACCATATCGCGGAGCCAGAGCTTGGGCGCTGGCTTGCCGGGGATCAGGGCCGTAGTGATGACGATGTCGACCTCTGCCGCCTGTTCGCGAAAGAGTGCGAACTCGGCGTCGAGAAACGCCTGGGACATCTCTTTGGCGTAGCCGCCGCCCCCTTCGCCTGACTCTTCGATCTCGACGGTGAGGAATTCGCCGCCGAGACTTTCGACTTGGTCTTTGGTAGCGGCGCGCGTATCGAAGGCACGGACAATCGCTCCCATGCTCTTAGCGGCGCCAACAGCCGCGAGGCCCGCCACGCCGGCGCCGATCACCAGCACCTTGGCGGGGGGCAACCTGCCGGCAGCGGTCATCTGCCCGCCGAAGAATCGCCCAAAGGCTGCCGCCGCTTCGACCACGGCACGATAGCCAGCGATATTGGCCATCGCGCTGAGCGTGTCCATCGACTGGGCCCGGGTGATGCGTGGCACCGCGTCCAAGGCGAGTGCGGTGACGTTTGCCGCTGCTAGCTTTTGTAACAGCTCGGCGTTGGTCGCCGGCTGTAAATAACAGCCGAGGATGGCGCCCGAATCAAGCTTGGCGATCTCTTCGTCGCTCGGTGCGCGGACTTTGAATACCGCTTCGGCGCCCGACCAGGGATCGTCACCAACGGTGGCGCCCGCCTCGCGGTAGGCGTCGTCGTCGAAGCCAGCAGCCGTGCCGGCGCCTGATTCGACAATCAGTTCATGGCCCAGCTTCTTCAGCTTTGTCACGGACGCTGGAGTCGCCGCGATACGGCCTTCGCCGGGGAATGTCTCTTTGGGGATCGCAATCCGCACGATGGGGCAACCTTCTGGAGCAGTTCATGAATAGGAAGACTATTGCAACTATAGGATATCCCCCCGATCGCAAACCCGGCAGTGGCGACGGATGTGGCAGATGGTCGCATCGGCGGGCGATGATGGCACGATTGCCCGTCGCTGTGACCTCGCCGCCCGCCCTGGTTACGCAGTAATGCGGGCCGCTAGACTGGGGCCTGACTGCCCAGCGGGCTGCTGGTTACATGTTATGTCCGGCCGCCCTTCGCCTCGTTGTCCGTTGATTCTCACCTCGCGACGCTCGCAACAATGTCCGACCTATCCGCCGATGCCGAGTCCCAACGTCTAGCGGCCGAGGCGGCTCGCCAGGGCGACTGGAAGCGGTGGGGCACCTACCTGCCCGAGCGACAGTGGGGCACCGTTCGCGAAGACTACTCGGCCGGCGGCGATAGCTGGCGGCATTTCTCGCACGAAGACGCCATCGCTCGCGCTTTTCGTTGGGGCGAAGATGGCCTGCTCGGCTGGACCGACCGCAAATGTCGGCTGGCGTTTTGCGTCGCCCTTTGGAACGGCAAAGACCCGATTCTCAAAGAGCGGCTTTTCGGGCTCACCAACCCCGAGGGCAATCACGGCGAAGACGT
>JBCDCL010000219.1:0-5731 GCA_039182175.1 Planctomycetota bacterium | reverse complement strand
GGCGATCGACGCTCGCCAAACGACTTACGACGCCGGTCGGCGAGAGATCGCCTTGCCGCTTGGCAAAAAGAGAAGTGCCCGATTGTCAGCCTAACAGGCGAACGACAAAATTTCGACAATCAAAAATAGTCCGCCGTTTCGTGCCACCCGAATTTATTCTTGGCCACTCGCGATTTTCCTTCGTGCCCCTTGGTGGCCTTCGTGGTTGGCGATGCCAGTACCGCGACGGCTGGAACCACAAAGGGCACGACGGGACACGAAGGAGCGGTCCGAAGCTGCGGAGGTGACGGGCCGACGCGCGTTCTGGGGGACACTGTCCGGCTCGCCCGATAGTGAATGCCGGGTAACCACTTCTACGCTGCTGCGTAGACGGCGAGGCCGAGGCCTGGACCGCAGCGAAGTGGTTCCCCTGACCTCCCGTTGCATCACAAACACTTACTCCTTTCCCTTAATTGCTTGGCCGACCATGCCGCCAACAACGATACCGCCGAGAGCGAACAGCATTCCGGGAATAGCGCCGCCTAGACCCGTCACCCAGGGTGCCGCTAAACCGACCAACAGACCGACGACAATGCACATTGGTACGATGGCTTGTCCCATTTTTCCCTCGATTTAACAGTTGTGAATCAAATGGATAAGTCTAATGCAGAGGCCGCACGACGGATGCCAGCGTCAGTGTACCAATTCGCAGCGCAATATGCCGCCGCTAAACTTACACAGGAGATGTCGCCCGGTGAGAGTTGGCAAACCTGCTCCGGTGGGTCACTCATTGCGCAGTTGGCGATAAGCTGCCACTATACTTCTTCCGGTGGGTCAGGCAGGATCGCAAGTCAGCGTGGGCAAGCATGTTTGGGTACGTACTTGACGGGGACACAAGTGGTCGCGACTACACCGTGATAGATTTCACTTCCCCTCGGAGTATCACCAATCTTGACGAGGAAGTGAACTTCATAGAGTACGTTCGTAAGAACTTCACGAACCTCGTAGCCGGAATTCCGCCAGAGCATGAGCTTTTATTGATTGCTGGAGGTCACGCTCACAATCCGGGCCTAGTGCCATTGCTCGTGCTCTGGGCGCCACTAAGCGAGCGTAGCGGCCTGCCCCACCGGTTCGAGATGATAGAGACCGTCGATAAGTGGTGCGACGAGCTGACGTTCGATGAGGTGCGAAGAATCCTTAATTCAACGTACGCTCCGACTTGGGAGCAACTCCAAGATGTGCGGAGATATCCGCATCGTTGATATCAAGCGTTGGTAGCTGCTGACTGACACAGGTGGTGTCGACCTTCGCGCCGAACTACCACGGTTTATCTCGCGTCGGCTTGACCCTTTCTCGCAGCTACTTTCAGCGGAGCCTTATCCAGCTCGGTGCGAGATTTCGAACGCAGCATCGACCTTTTGCGACACAGCAAAATAAGATTAGCACCACCGCAGCGCTACGGCTGCTTGTGGGTTGCTTGGCGACTCTTTGAGTAGCTCGACTGTTCGCTCGGCGGTCATTCGGCGGTGGGTTTCGGCGGGGAGGCCGCGGTAGGGGTCGGCTAGGTGGTCGACTTTGGTGGGGGTGGCGTTGCGGGGGTCGACCACAGGAAAGACGAGGCGTTCGCGGAGCTTGAGTTCGAACGGGTGCGTGGCGTAGCGTTCGGTTTGGTCCCAGCCGGCAGGGGGGGCTTCGGTTGATTCGACCCAGGTGCTACTCGCCCGGACCGACATGGCGACGGCGCCGCCGGCGAGGGCGTACGTGCCGGTTAGTTCTTCGGGGTCGACCAGCGCGACCGCCAGCGATAGGCCTTCGCCACCGGGCGTGGCTTGCCAGACGGTTTGCGAGATGCGGCTGAGCAACTGGCCGGCATCCAGGGGGGCGGTGGTGTCTGCTTCGGCAAAACTTCGCGCGGCAATGCGGGCAGCTTGGGCGGCGAGCAAGGCATCGGTTCGCGTGCCGCCCGGCGTGTCGACCACGGCGCCGGCAAGCAGCAGCAATCGCCCATCGGCGAGCGTTAGCCAATCGTGCAGAGCGATGGAGTCGGCATCCACAGTCGCGTCGCCCGCGATTTCTAGTTCGCCTAGTTGCGTTGGCGCCGGTTGTGGGAGCGTCGCCGGGGGGAGCGTGGGCGTCGTTGCCCCGGCGTCGAGCATCCGGCGCCGTTCGACTTCCACCGCCAACCGGCCGGCGGTAATTTCTATCAGTTGCAACTCGCCATCGGTAAACGCGCGAGGCGTGACGCAGTACAACCAGAGCGTGCCATGAATAGTGGCGTCGCTTGCGACAGGAACGCAGACGGCCGCGCGGCAGGGGCGATCGACGTGCCACTCGGCGACCTGCTCGGCATCTACGAGAACACTCGCACTGCCGGCCATCGCGGCCACGTCGGCCTGGGCCGTTTCGAGCGGGCGAGCGGGGCCGGGGGCGTGGTCGCCATAGTCGGCTGCCGGGCGTAGTTCGGCCGTGGCGTCGTCGAGCAACCAAAACTCGGCGCCACTGAGGTCCAACCCTTCGACGATGCCCCGAAGCACACTGGCCAGTCGCTGCTGGTGGAGCAGCCGCGTGGTGGCGACTTGCGGCGAGGGCAGCTTGGGCTCAGCGATCGCGCCCGGTCCGCCCAGCGGCGTAGGCGCCTTGGGCTCGGCGGTCGGAGGGCCAAAGCCAGCCATCGGCATCGTCAGCGGATCGAGGCCTGCCACGCTGGGTTGGGGACTTGGGGGCAACATTGCAGGGACTTTCGGACGCCTTACGCTTTGCATGAATTGCCCAAACCACCTGGGCCATACTCCTTTCCATCGGCGCCAGCACCGGCCGACTTGGGTAAAAATTGCCGTTCGGGTCGAATGGGTTATTTGGCGAGAATGGCTGGTGCGATGCGGCAGGTGCTTGGTTGACGCTCGCTCTCGCGTTTTGATTGGCCACGAAAAGGCACAAAAAGGGCACGAGAAGAATGGCACGTCGGCGATGGACGAAATCGCCTCCCGATCACCGCGTGGCTCGCCGGCTCTCCTATGCCATCTCGTTTTTTGTGCCTTTTGTGCCTTTTCGTGGCCCTCCTTAACACCGCTTCGAGCGGGCGCGACGGCCGAAGTCGCCTTTGACGGGTCGTTTGCGTTATCCTGCTGCCTCGCCCTGCGCTGCTGGCACGGCGATTCGCCTCGACTCTGACGATTACACGCTATGTCCAAGAAGCATATCGTTCCGCTGCACTGGAAAATTCTGATTGGCATGGCGGCCGGGTTGGCGGCGGGCGCCGTGACCGTGTCGCTGGGCGGGGCGTGGCTGGTGACAGATTGGATCAAGCCGTTCGGTACGATCTTTATCAACGCCCTGAAGATGATCGCCGTGCCGCTGATCATCGCGTCGCTGATCAAGGGCGTGTCGGATCTGAAAGACTTGTCGCGGCTGTCGGCGATGGGCGGCCGGACGGTGGTGCTCTACCTATGCACGACGGCCGTGTCGGTAACGCTGGGACTAGCGATCGCCAAGGTGGCGAACCCCGCCGGCGCGATCGATGCCGAGACACGCGATGCCCTGGCTGCGAATGCTGCGGGCCTGGCGTCGGAGAAGCAGCAGATCGCCGCCGAGCAGAAGAAGCAAGGCCCGCTGCAGCCGCTGATTGACCTGGTGCCAGACAATCTCTTCTCGGCCGCCGGCGATAACGGGCGGATGCTGCAGGTGATTGTTTTCGTGTTGTTCTTCGGCGTCGGCCTGCTCTTGGTCGACGAACAACACGCCCGGCCGGTCAAAGCGTTCTTCGATGGCGTCAACGAAGTGGTGCTCAAGCTGATTGACTTGATCATGCTCGCGGCGCCCTATGGCGTGTTTGCGTTGATGGCGGCGCTGGTGGCAGAGACGCCGTCGTGGGGCGTTTTCCTTTCGCTGCTAGCGTACAGCTTGTGCGTGATGGTCGGTTTGGCGGTGATGATTCTCGGCTTCTACCCGCTGCTGGTAGTGACATTCACGGGGCGGAGCTACCGGTCGTTCTTCGCTGGCATTCTGCCGGCCCAGCTGCTGGGCTTTAGCACCAGTAGTAGTGCGGCGACGCTGCCGGTCACTATGGAACGATGCGAAGAGCACCTGGGCGTCGACGAGGAGGTGGCGAGCTTCGTGCTGCCGATTGGCGCCACGGTGAACATGGATGGCACCAGTCTCTACCAGGCGGTGGCCGCGGTGTTTATCGCCCAAGCTTACGGCGTGGCGGTCGGCATGCCAGAGCTGTTTACCATTGGTCTGACGGCGATGCTCGCCTCGATTGGCACGGCGGCAGTGCCGAGCGCCGGCATTGTGATGCTGGTGATTGTGCTTGGCGCCATCGGCGCCCCCGAAGAGGGGATCGCCCTGATCTTTGCCGTCGACCGCGTGTTGGATATGAGCCGCACGGTGGCCAACGTCACCAGCGATGCAACGGTGTCGATGCTGGTGGCCAAGAGCGTCGGCAAGCTCGACCAGCCACATCCCAAGGAATGGGACGACGACTATCCGAAGCCAGTGGCGTCGGATGAGTCAGCCGAGCAGCCTGCTGCGAACTCCGATGCGAACGCCGACGATGCAGCTGGGCAATCGCCGACCAAGTAGTCGTTGCAACGGCTTGGTGATCCAGCGACCAAGTCGTGCGTAGCGAACGCAGTCCGTCTTTTCACGCCGCTAGCAGTGTGCGACGTCGCGTGCGTGATGTTGCCGCGGGCGACGCCAATCTGAACGGCGAACCACCGCCTCGGCGACGACGATGGTCGGCCACGCTACAACGACCAGCTTGTCAAGCGTTTTGGGCGCGATGGCACACCGCTTGCTTCTCTTTGTGATCGCGTTGACGAATTCTTGCGAATCGCCAACGGACCAACACATCGGCCGCCCTGCCAGTAGTTCGCCCTCGAGTTTGCCAACTCGCCGCGACCAGGAGCGGCACGCGTCCTGAACTTTCGAAAGAGGGAGGCTCATCATGAAGCTGTTTTATTACACCACCCTATGTGCCGTGCTCGGCATGGCGCCTGCCGCCATCGCGACGGCCCAAACAGAAAGCGAAGGCTCGACCATCGCGTCGGAGCAAGCAACCGACTACGCCTACGAAGGCGCCGAGGATGCAGCCGCGGAAGCTGGCGAGGCCTACAACGGCGCTGCTAACGCAGCCGACGAGGCAATCGACAACACTTACGATGCTGCGGAAGAGGCTGCGAACGAAGCCGATCAGCAGCAGGATTCGCTCACCGCCGATAGCGATGAGTATTCCGACCTGTCAGACGACAAGTCGGCAAATAACGATTCTGCGAACGACCAGAACAACCAACCTGCCAACGATGAAATGGCGGCCAACGAGTCGGCGGATAGCCAGTCGGCAAATGAGTCGGACGAAGCCCGCACGAATAATAGCGATGACCAAAATCGCGAAGCTGCGGAGCAACGGCAGTTCACCGAGCAACAACGGACGGCCGATTGGCGACTGGTGCAGCACCAGGGCCAATGGTGGTACCTGACGCCGATGAACACCTGGATGGTACGCCAGGATGGCCAATGGCAGCCATTCAACCAGAACGAGCAGCCGCAGGAGTATACGGTTGGCTACCGAGGCGAACAGTCTGGCGACAGCGACAGCGACTATAGTCAAAGCCACCAGGGCCAGAGCCATCAGTCCAACCAGCACGCATCGCACCAGCACCCAGCGGTCGGAACGACCGAGTGGATGTGCATTGATGGCCAGATGCGGCAAGTAACCGTTGTGGCTGTCCACCCGGGCGAAAGCAACTCGTCG
>JBCDCL010000218.1:0-5732 GCA_039182175.1 Planctomycetota bacterium | reverse complement strand
GTTGTAGCTAGTGAAGCTATTGCCGGCAGATACGGAAATGAAGATGCCAACCGATTCAAGCTGAGCGAACTCATTCTCAAGCATCGCCCACGAGGGGACGGTTTCCGAATTCCAATTGGTGCCGAGCGACAGGTTGACGGCCGTGATGGGATTCTCGAACGCATCGCGATTGGCGTAGACCCACTGCAGGGCGTCTTCGACCCAGCTGAAGTAGCCGGCGCCGTGATCGTCAAAGACGCGGAGGCCGACCAGATCGACATCAGGCGCCACGCCTTGGTGCGTGTTGTCGCTCGAGCCGATGATGCCCGCCACGTGCGTGCCGTGCGAACCCTCCGGGCCGTCATCGTACGGGTCGGCGTCGTTCTCAGCGGTAAAGTCCCAGCCGCCAACGACGCGGTAGTTGGAACCAAACCCGCCGCCCAAGGCGTAGTGGTCGTAAGCGATGCCGGAGTCGATTACCGCCACCGTTTGTCCGCCACCACGGAAGCCGTAGTTGGCACGAACGTCGTTGAGCCCGGTCTTGCCGTGAGCACTGCTAAGCGTTTGCTCGACTTCGCCGAGCATGTCTTCGATCGTGTTGATCTGCTCCGACACGGGGTCAAGCCAGAAATCGGGCAGCTGCTCGGTTTGGTGCGACAGGGGCGGGATCGTGTTCGCATCGCCGTGCTGAGAGACCGGCGGTACGTGTTGCTGCAAGGCGTGATGCGTCAGCGCCGGCGCCTGGTCCGCTGCTGTTGGGTCCGCAGCGGCGTGCGGCGCCACTTGCATCGGCTCTTCTTGCAAGCCGTGGTGGCCGATGGCGCCATCGAAAAACCCAGGCAGCGGATCTGCCGACATCGCTAGCCGGTCTTCGAGCGATTCAATTTGGTTACGACGGACCGGACGGACTCGACGTTCGGACTTCGACATAGGTCGCGTTCCTGCAGGCGATCAGCAAGGGGGAGTGCTGCGCCGAGCGTGGTTGACAATCACGGCGTGGCCGAGCTGGTCAACAAGCGTGGTGGAAAAGGTCGGTGCGACAGGCGGGGAAGAGGCGTCGCGGGGGATAAGGGTCGCCATCGTTGGCGAGGGTCGCGAGCCAGCAGGGACTGAGCCCCAGTGGTCCGCCATTCGGCTTCCAGCCAGAAAAATCTAGGTCAAAAAACCTGGACGTGCTGGATATGGCCGCGAGAGAGTGGCCAAGAAAAGAGAGAGCTGTGCCGCCTGATGATCGGCGGCAACATTCCGCGAGAAATTTCTGTGGCGACGGTGCAACAGCCGCCGTGGTGCGAGGTAATTATGCAACAGACCGCTGCAAAAAATCGCACATCCGTAGAGTGTCTAACGCTAGGCGATTAGCGATGCGACGGGTCGTCGCCAATGCGACCAGCGTCGCAAGGTCTTGCAGGAGCGTGTAATTGCTCTAGTTCGCTCAGCGACTCACGCAGCCGGTGGCTGAATTCCGACCAGGCATCGGTCGGCAGCAAGACAGGCTGTAAGCCCGCTACGGCGACGTCATGAATGATTACGCCAGTTTTCTCTTGAAGTGTCATCGTAGGCCCCTCTCTGCTGTGCCCGTTCCGCCGGCGAACTGTTCCAAAGGGTATTCGCCAGAACTACGAGACTATCGGCCGCGAGTCGTGGGTGACCAGGATCGAGGGGCGTGACAAAACGTCGCCCCGTCTCCCGCTAATACTACGCAAGACCTGCGCCAATGGTTTCAGGTTCGGGGCCGCCGCGAAGAATAGAGGGTTCCGGCGACTAGGCGGCCACCCGCCTACTGGCCAGCGTTGCGGAGCCGGTCGGCGACGATTTTGACCACGATTTCTTGCTCGCCTGGACCTAATTGACCATCGCCATTCAGGTCGGCGTCGTCGAACCGCTCGGCCAGCCGACCGCGGGCTTCGCTCCGTGCGATGATGCCGTCGCCATCGCGATCAAGCCGCTCGATAAGCCGGCGAGCCAAACGCTGGGCATTCCCGTGGGGAGCGTTTGCCCGCGTAGATTCTGAGGACGCACTTTCGGCGGGCGAATCGCCCGACGCCATGGCCATCGAATCTGCCATCGCATCCGTGCCAGTTGTCTCAGACTTCTTAGGGCGGTCGCTCGCCGCCCGATCGACGCCCATACTTAGCTGCAGAAAGCGGCTCAATCGGCCTGCCGTGCGGACGAATTCGGCCTGCGAGACACCGCCACTCTGGTCGGTATCCGCACGACGAAGCAATCGGCCGAGTCGCTGCTGGATCGGCGCCGGGAGTTCGTCCTCGACGAGTTGCCCGTCGCGGTTGGCGTCGAGCTGCTTGAACAGCTCGGCCGCTTGCTTCGGATCGCCGAGCGTCCGCCGGGGATCCAGCTGCCGATCGAATCGGTCGGCGTCGACACTCTCGTCTGCCCGCAACTGCTGCAGTTGCTCGTCGACGTTCCAACCTTGATTGCGAGCAATTTGCTGTGCCTGCCGGGTGAGTCGCGGGCCGAAGCGGGCCAGTTCGTTGCGTGCGAGTTCGCCATCTTTGTTGACGTCCATCGATTCGACGAGGCGATCGAAGACGCCCCGCAATGCTTCTGGCGCCTCGGCACGGGTAAGCCGGGTATCGCCATTGGTGTCGAGCTTTATCAGCAAGAGCCGCGTCGCGTCGGCGCCACGCATATCGCCCGAGCGGCGTTGCTCGATCGGCTTCTCGCTGGTGCTGGGCGTCATGGCCAGGAAAAACTCGTCGGAAGAGAGCCTGCCACTGCCGTCGGCGTCACCTCGGCGGAGCAGCCGCTGGAAGAGTCGCTGGTGCTCGGCGGGGATTTCCTCTGCTGAGAGTTGCCCGTCGGCATTGGCATCAAGCTGGGCGAAAAGCTGCGCGTCGCGATTCGCGGCAGGTTCTTCCGCCTCGACTAGGCCGGCAAAAATCACCGCAAGAACCACGGCTGGCAGTACACGAGTAAGTGGAGCGAATGGCATAGCAATGCGGGGCGGCTGACTCGCCCGATTGGGTGGTAAGGTCTAACGGGGTCGGCAGCGTGTGGCAGACGCCCGAGGGCGAGGCGCCGGCCGCCTACCAAGTGTAACCCCACCGATTATCACGGGTTCTGCGGCCGGCGCCAGCAACGACAGCGAGGGGGAATTTGGCCGGAAATCCGGGTTGGCGCCGGCCGCAACTGGCCTCTACCGAGCGGGTCGGGCCGGATGTCGCCAATTCGCATCATGGCCGCCCGCGGCTGCTGTTGCCTCGCAACACGGCCCCCGCGTAATATCAGAACACCCCGAAAAGTGCGCGTGTTAGTGCTGACTGGCTTTCTGGCGAAAAGATCGATCGGCGACGCCCAGGCCGCCGATCTCTGCAACATACCGACAAGGGTTCAGAGGTCGGTTGAAGCTCGTCGAAAGCTGTGCCACTCACGCACAGCCGCCGCATGGAAGGGGAGCCACGGGCCACAGGCACGACGCCGCCAGCAAGGCAGCGCCAGTAGCCGGGCACGAGGCCAATCGTTGGACGGATCGGACGGCATCGGAAACTTTGTTTGACCATGCTGCGTACAGCATGGGGGCAAGTCGCCCCTTGCGAGCAGCCTGCGACAAGCAAGTTCCACAGACCCGGCAACTATTGAAACTATCCATACGTCGCGGCATTTCGGGGAGACATCATGCAGATTTCTGGTCCAGGTCAGGTACACGGTCCTCACGGCTTGCAGGGCCCCCACAGCCTGCGTGGCAAGTCGACGCCACCGGCCAACAATACGTCGCAACCTGCGACCATCGACCAGCTCGACATCTCCCCCGAAGCGGCCCGAGCCTCCGAAGCAAGCGAAGCAGGCCAAGTGCGAGCAGATCGCGTTGCCGAGATTCGGGCACAAATCGCTGACGGCACGTACGAAACGGCCGACAAGCTTGACGCTGCGCTCGACCGCCTGCTCGACGAAATTGGCTAACCGCGGCGCCGCTGCCCCACCGATTTGCGCCAATACGCGAAATCGCGTGGCTGGTTCCCGCTGACCACGCCGCATAGAATGATGCCAGCCCCGAGGAAGTGTCCCTAACATCACTGCGCGCGTCTGCTGGCATGGCCACCGATTTTTCACTCCACGAAGTTCAGGTCTCTCTCTCTCCCCAAGAGCGGTTTGAGGAGTACTTGCAGAGCAAAGGGAAGCGAATCACCCAGCAGCGGCGGGCACTGGTCGACCATGTCTTTTCCCGGCATGAGCATTTCGACGCCGACGAACTGATCGAAAGCCTCTCCCGCGAATCGACAAGTGGCAAAGTCAGCCGGGCCACCATTTACCGCGCCCTCGAAGAGTTCGTCGAAGCAGGTCTGCTTCACAAAATGAACCTCGGCGGCCGGTCCGTCTACGAGCACGATTACGGCTACCCCCAGCACGATCATCTCTACTGCCAAGAGTGCGACACGCTGATCGAATTCCAAAGCGAGGAGCTACTAGAACTCCGCGAAGCGGTCGCCCGATTGCACAACTTCCGCGTCACAGGCCATCGGCTGATCATCTCAGGCGTGTGCGAATCGTGCGCTACCAAACGCCACCGCCGCCACTCGCCGCTGGACTTAATCTAGCACGCAGGAATCACCATGGAACCCGATAAGCTACGAGAATTGATCCATGCGTGCCCGGTTCGTCTGACGATGAACAATGGCGAGACGTTTGACGTCGAGAAGCCGGAGTTCATCATGATTGCTGAATTTGATGTTGCAGTCATGGTGACCCGCAATGGGCGGAAAAGAAACGTCCTCATAGCGCTGGATAACATTTCCAGTGCCGAATCGCTTTCGACCTCTGCTGATTGAGCAAACGTTCGGCAGATTCTATGGCCAGCGAGACGATCCTCATCACCGGCGCCAGTTCGGGTATCGGTTTGGAGCTTGCTCGGCTGTTTGCTGCCGATGGTTCGCAGCTGATTCTCACCGCTCGTAGTGCCGAGACGCTCGACAAGCTGGCGGACGAAATGCGTGAGCAGCATCACATAGAAGTGCATGTGCTGCCTGACGATCTGACCGATCCTGCTGCCCCCGAGCGATTGTTCAACGCCGTCGATCAACTGGGGCTCGAGGTCGATGTGCTGGTCAACAATGCCGGCTTTGGCGCCCTCGACTGGTTTTGGTTGATGCCGCTCGAGAAGCAGCTCGACATGATTCAGCTCAACGTCAAAGCACTTGCTGAGCTGACGTGGCGATTTTTGCAGCCAATGCAAAAGCGTGATCGCGGGCAGATTCTTAACGTCGCCTCGACGGCCGCGTTTATCCCCGGTCCGCACATGGCAACCTACTACGCCACCAAAGCGTTTGTGCTATCGCTCAGCGAAGCACTACGCGAAGAGCATCGCCGGTCGGGCATCGGCGTCACGTGCCTTTGCCCGGGGCCGACCGATACTGGTTTTGCCGACACCGCCAACATGAATGGCACCTGGCTCTTCCGGGCGGCGATGCCAGTCAATGTGGTCGCCCGTGCCGGATACCGCGGACTAAGACGCAACCGGGCGATTGTCGTCCCCGGTTGGCGAAACAAGATCTTGGTCTTTCTGCCGCGATTCATCCCACGCTTCTTGGTCCGCTTCACCGTCGGTCTACTCCAGCCGATCCCGGCGCCGCACAAGAAGAAACGGTAGTCGCCGCTAGTCTCTGCTGAGCGAATCAGCCGGAAGCGGCATCGCCGGTCACGCTGCTGATGCTCTCTGGTTCAGCTGACGTTTCAGGCAGTTTCTGAAACGCCGTGACAATCACACAAGCGGCGTGAATGGCCAGGCCGAGCCAGCCAAC
>JBCDCL010000217.1:0-5765 GCA_039182175.1 Planctomycetota bacterium | reverse complement strand
GAGCTTGCCCCAGCCGCCAGCAAGGACGCCACATACGAGCCAGCCAGCCATGGCGATCGCGAGGGCGCCCTGTAACCAGCGACGTCGCTCTACGCGAAACTGAGCGTCACTTACTAGCGCCGCCGCCAAGGCGCCCCACGCCAGGGCGTCGCAGCGGGTGAACGTCCAATGAAAGATGGCCCAAGGCTCGGCGCCGCTGATCACTAAGCCAGATCGGATCGCCAGCGTGGCAGTAACAATCACGCAGCAAAGCATTGCGATTCGCCGCGTAAGGTTCTCGCCGCGAGCGACAAGCCAGATCATTGCCGGCCAGACGAGATAAAACTGCTCCTCGATTGCTAGCGACCAAAAGTGGCCAAGCCCTGGCAAGCCGGCGCCCGGTTGCCCGGTTGGCCCGCGGGCTTGGAAGAAGTTTTGCAGGTAAGTCCACAGCCACACTTGGTGTTCAGCAAGCTGCCGGTAGGCGCCGCTGGCGGTTAGCTCGGCGATGGGTCCCCCAACGATCCACGCCATCGCCGGCAACCCAACGAACAGGGCGAACAGCACGCCGTAGTAAAGCGGGAAGATCCGGACCGTCCGCCTTACATAGAAGGAGCGAAAGTATTGCGGGCTATCGTGCGTGCTGATCAGAATTCGCGTGATCAAGAAACCAGAGAGGACGAAAAAGAGATCGACGCCTATCCACAGCATGCTACGCACGAGAGCGAAGGCTTGCAGCAGGAGGTCGCCCGAGGGGACGTGGCTAGAGTGGTAGATCACCACCATCAGCACTCCCAACCCGCGAACGCCGTCCAGGGCCGGGATGTGCTTCCTGCTCGCACGCGAGGTAGCGTCGGCGCCGGTGGTGGTAGAACCGGAGGTTGTAGAGACAGTAGACAACGTCGCCTCGTCAGGCCGTGCATGCACGCAATCATTCACGCGATGCAGCAAGCGGCGTCCCCACGCAACAGCCCAATCATAATCCGGCGTGGCCGCGGATGTGCCTGCAGACCGAAGATCGCAAGAGAATTCGGCAGAATTGACGACGGCAGCGTGTAGCAGCACGCCTCAGCGGCTACGCGCGGAGGGCGCCGCCTAGCTCGCTAGCGATGGCCGCCACGATCTTGTCGCGTACGGCGTCGGCTTCTTCGCTGGTCAGCGTGCCGTCGGGTTTGCGAAGCTGAATCGTAAACAGCACACTTTTGCGGCCTTCGCCTAGTTGCTTGGCGTCGCGATACGAGTCGTCCTGAAAGGCGATACTCTCCAGAATCGGGCCGCCCTCGGCACGTACGATCTTCTCAACATCTGCCCAGCGTACTGCCTCTTCCAGAACGATATTCAAGTCGCGTGTCACAGGCGGATAGTTCGACAACAGGCCAGCCGTCGGCACTAGGCGTGCCGCGGCAATCAGCGGCGCCAGATCTAGCTCGGCAATCGTCGTGGCGCCGCGAAGTTCGAACAGGTCGAGCCCCGCTTGGCTTACCTCGCCAAGCACACCAAACCGCTCGCCGTCGAGCGATAACTCGCACGACCGCGCCGTGTCGAGCAGCGTGTGCTGAGTTTCGCCAACCGATAAGCTCGCGGCTGGCGCCAGCATCGTCACCAAGCCCTCGACAACGCCTTTGACTTCGAGAAAGCCGCCGCCACTGGTAAGGCCGAGCACCCGCCGCTCGTCCGGCAACTCGCCACCGGCGCCAGGCAAATAGACTTTGGCGATCTCAAAGAGTTCAACAACGGGGTTCGACAGCGTCTCGTTGGTTCGCCGGCTGGCGAGCAGGCTCGGCACAAGGCTTTGCCGCAGACTGTTTGCTTGTCGCAAGACCGAGGCGCCCGTCGCCAGCGGCGGTTTATCGCTCCACGGCTGAAAGGCCTCGACCCACGCCGGCTCGGTCGCGCTGAGCGTCAATGCCTCGTCAAAGCCGGCGGCGGTCAGAATGTGCCGGGTGCGGTCGATTACGATTTCATCGCGGCCACGACTAGAAGCCGCCATCCGCACGCCAACATCCTCCGGAATCTCATCGTAGCCGTGGATGCGAGCGACTTCTTCCAGCAGATCGGCTTCACGCGTAAGGTCGGCCCGCCAAGTCGGCGGAATGACCTTCACGCACTTTTCGCAAATGTGAGTCTGTTCGCAGCCGAGGTCGGTAAGAATCTTGGCGGCCTCCTCAGCAGGGATGTCGACGCCTAGCAGCCGAGGGATTTGATGAAAGCGAAGCTTCACTTCTTCGCGCGGTGGCGCGGGCTCGCCCACTTCGATGACGCCGTCGCACAACTCGCCTCCGGCAAGTTCGAGGATCAGTTCGCAACAGCGTCGGCTCGCCCAGTCGATTCCTTCGGGGTCAACGCCCCGTTCAAACCGGTAGCTCGACGGGCTATGCAGATGGTGACGCCGTGCGGCGCCACGGACCGCGAGGGGCGCGAAGTCGGCCGACTCGATGAGCAGGTCGACCGTTTGCTCGGAGACTTCGGTATCGGCGCCTCCCATGACGCCACCCAGGGCGACGGGCCGCTTGGCATCGGCGATCACGACTTCTTCGCCCGATAGCGTGTAGGTCTTGTGGTCGATGGCGACAAACTCTTCGCCCGCGGTCGCCTTGCGAACGTGAATCTTGCCGCCGCTGAGCTTCGCCAAGTCAAAGGCGTGCAGAGGCTGGCCGCACTCGAATAGGACGAAGTTGGTAATGTCGACCACGTTGTTGATCACCGCCACGCCGATCGACCGCAGCCGCTCTGCCAGCCAGTCGGGACTGGGCCCGATCTTCACGCCCTTGATCACCCGCGCAGTGTAACGAGGGCATAGCTCGGGGCAGTCGACCGTGACGCTGGTCGCCTTTGCCACGGGGCCACCGCTCGCTTTGGGCTCGGGCGTGGGCTGGCGAAGCTCTTGCTGCCATAGGACGGCAACCTCGCGAGCGACGCCGACGTGCCCCAAACAGTCAGGCCGATTGCTGGTCACTTCGAGATCGATCGCCCAATCCTTCGGCGCAGCAATCGTTTCGATCCCTTCGAGATTGAGCCCCGTGAGCGTGAGCCGCTCGGTCAGTTCTTCGAGCGGCATCGACAGGTCGACGTAGTCAGACAGCCAGTTCCAGGAGACGATCATTGCGAAGGCGGAAGGCGGAAGGGGGACGGGGGACGGAAGACTAAGACGACTATCGTAAATCGCTCGGCGATCGCCAACTAGGGCGCAGGGTATGCCTCGCCTGCGAGATATTTCCTTGACGGCAACTTCGCGGCTCGATACTATGCGTGACATACCATGCGTCGCAAAGCTCGTCGGCCTGGCTGAACTCGACTGTCGACGGATCTGCGGGCGCCTCATCGGAGTAGGACCATGAAACTCGAACGCGAATTGATGCGGGGCGCCGGGCCGACGGCTGTCCTGCAGCTGCTCTCGGCAGGCGAAAAGTATGGCTACGAGCTGGTCGAAGCACTGGCCCAGCGGTCGAGCGGCGTGCTGGCGATGGGGCAATCGACCCTCTATCCGCTGCTCTACAACTTGGAAGCCAAGGGCTTGGTGAAGTCCCGCGTTGACGAAACGGGCCCTCGCCCGCGTCGATACTACCGGCTCACTAGCAAAGGCCAAAAGAAGCTGACGGCCGAAAGTCGGCAGTGGGCGGCGTTGTTCAAGGCCTTCCAATCGCTCGACGTGCTGCCTGGCAGCGAAGGTTCGCTCGCTCCCGGAGGCGCATCATGAGCGTCGTCATGGAAAGCTTCTGGCGCCGATTGGCACATACCCGGATGCGTGATGTCCTACGCGGCCGGATCGACGGCCGTCTCGATTGGCGGCGATTGGTTGCCAAAGCCGATCTGCCAGACGCCGCTGCGGAGCGGATCGAGCAAGTCATTCGCAAAGCTCGACTTTGGCGAAGCGAACAGTTGGACGTCGCAGCAGAACTAGTCGCCCACTTCCAAGACGGCCACGACGCAGGCGCCTCGGCAGAGTCACTGGTCGATGCGTTTGGCGATCCGAAGCTTGCCGCCAAACTAATCCGCCGCTCCAAAACCCGCTGCCGTCCGCTTTGGTGGCAAGCCTGGTGGTGGGCAACGCGTGGCCTCACGGCATTGGTCGGCGTCTACCTGCTAATGTTCCTGTGGATGCTGCCCGGGCGCCCCACGGTGTCGGTCGATTACGTCCAGGCACTCAATGAGAGAGCAACAAGCGTTCCGCCCGAAGACCGGGCCTGGCCGCTCTACCGCGAGGCGTTTCTATCGCTCGGCGCCGTGAGAGAGGATGCGATTGACGAAGTAGGTGGTCAGCCTCGGCCGGGGCAAGTCTTATGGAATGGTGTACTCGAATTTTGGCGTAATGCTGATGTTTTCGACGCGATCGAGAAAGCAGGTCAGTTCGATCCCGACGCGTCAGCAGTCAATGACCCGACGACTGGCGAGCCCGTCGGCGCCTCATGGAAGGAAATCAAAGCTTGGCTGGTTGAGCACGAAGACTTCTTACAGCAAATTCGCACCGCCGCGACGAAGCCGACGCTAGGCTACCAAGCGGGCTTTGTACAAGACTACTTGCCCGAAGACCGCCGCCTGTTTGGCGTGCAGGTAGAGCAGATCGCGGCAGAGAGCAGCCAAGAAGCCAACCTTGAAAATAGGCTTATGATTGGGGTGATGCTAGAGCACGCCGATCCACTTCGCACGGCAGCAGAGGCGTTGGTAGCAGATACGTTACGCCAAGCCGAAGTTGGCAGCGGCGAGATTGCGCTCGCAAATGTGATCGCGGTGCTTAGGATTGGGAAGCATCTGGGCGAGCATCCGATTTTGATTTCTGGGTACATGCAGGTCGGTTGCCATTACCAAGCGATCCAAGCGGTACGCCAAATTCTGGCCCAACGCGCTGATCTGTGGAGCGAAGCACAACTCCGCGATCTTGCGCATGCCTTTGCCGCGGCCCGTTTAGATGCGAATTACTGGTATGCCGGCGAGAAGACGTTCTTCTACGACTTTGTCCAACGGATCTACACCGACGATGGTCAGGGCGATGGACGGATCGCTGGACACGGGCTTGCGTTGATTTCGTTTATAAGTGATGTAAATCTACCTCGACCAAATCAGTTAGCAGCTCGTTTGGCAGACCCCGCGCTGTACTTTGCCATGCCGAGTCGTGCCGAGATGCTGGCCAAGTTTGAAGAGCTGTGGGCTCTAGGCGAACGCGAGGTCAACATGCCGCTTTGGCGTCGCAAAGACCAGGGCGGCGGCTTTCAGCAGGCGATGATCGATTTGCAGCAGGATCCCATGGAATGGCGCTATACCTTCATCGCAGTTCTCATGCCGGCAGTTGTCGCTACAGGCAACATTTTTGAACGCCACGCCGGTAAATTGGATGGCGTTCTTATAGGGATCGCCTTGGAACTCTACCGCCGCGAGCACGGCGAACTGCCAACGTCGCTCGACGAGCTATCGCCACGCTGGTTGCCAGAGGTTCCGATCGACCGCATCAATGGCGGGCCGCTGGGGTATCGGGTAGTGAATGGTAAACCGGTTGTCTACAGCCTAGGCATTGACCAAGACGACGATGGCGGACGGCTACCACCGGCCAACCTCACTTCCATCTATGCTTATCAATACCCGGTGGGTCCGCCGGTTGACTTTCCCAAGCCGCTTGGCGACTACCAGCTTGAGCACTACGACGGCGATTGGGTGATTTGGTCGCTCGAATAGTTATGCCGAGGTCGAGGACCAAACCGGTAACGCCCGCACAATTCGTGCCGACTCGTACACGAACAACGTGTTTAAAATCGAGACGGTAGTGTTGCCCAGAATAAAAAATTACCCCCAGT
>JBCDCL010000216.1:0-5766 GCA_039182175.1 Planctomycetota bacterium | reverse complement strand
GTGCAGCCGATGAGGATTTGCACGTAGAGCGTCACCGCTGCCCAGCCGCCGACGCCAAAACCGAGCAGATCGAGCGGCTCGCCATTGATGCGAGTCGTACCCAAACTGGCGAACACGACCAGGATCAGCCCGATTACGCCTACTGCCATCAGCAGTTGCAGGCAGGGCCATGCCAAACTCGCGCGAAGGCTGGCGCCCATCTCGTGTTGATGCTGATAGTGGGCACTCAAGCGATGCAAAACTTCGGGCAGGCAGCCCGTTTTTTCGCCGACTTCGACCATCTTTAGGAAGAGGCGTGGGAAGACCTCGTTCGCTTTGCTGAGCGACTCGGTAAGCGTATCGCCCTGCTCGACTCCCTGTCGAACCAGCCGAAAGGTAGCTTTGAGTCCGCCCGTCGCATTGGCGGCTTCACGCTCCCAGGTACGCCGAATATCGATGCCCGACTCGGCCGAGATCGCCAAGCGGTGGCACAACTCGGCGAGCGGCTTTCCGGAAAGGCGACGCTGGAAGTGCATCGGTGCGAACTACGGGCGAGTGTTGGCGTGGTAGGACGACTCGGGCGGCGAGCAGCCGCTGCTTCATTCTACCACTGAACCGACAATCGGGCCGCGCCCCGACGAGACCGACACACGCGACCGCTTCCCAGAACACCACCTCGCCTCGCAAGGCATACGCTTGATGGCGACTTTGCCATGCGGCGCCGTGCGGACGCGTTTAGTTCTCGCTGAATCCTATTTTGGACGGGACAAGCCGACCTAGCGGATTCTTTGCAAACGCGGCGCGACACTCTTCACACAGGTCGTAGCGAACTTGCTGATAGATGTCGCTGTCGTCGCTATCAAGATCGTCGATGCGTTCTAGCAGATCGTCGATCTCTTCTAGGTGATCTTGCTCGTGATCGCCCTCGCCAACATCGCCATCGATTGCGGAGTAGACCTCGACGCGAACCACGTAGCGGGTCTCCAGTTGCGGATCGATTGTCTGTCCGCAGCAATCGCACGTGAAGTGAATCATTGTGTCCTCTGATTCGGAGTGAGAGCGATTCGGCCAGCCTCCTTGCTTGCCGCACACTTCTAATCGTAATGACAACGAGAAACGACAAGCAAGACTAGCCAACTGTTTTTTTCGCCCTTAACTTCCTTTGAGATTCGCTCGCAACGTCGGCAATCGAAACCCATCGTTTTGAGGCAAAAAACGGATGCCTTCCGCAAAAGAAGAATTGATGAAGCAGATAAGCTTTGCTTGTTCCTGACTGGCCCGGCGTTTGCTTGGGGACTAGAATGAAGGCGTCGCGAGTGAAGGCAGCGCCCGTTCGGGCTCCCGCGTTCTCAACCCGGCCAATCGTGTAGTGGGCGGTGAACCCTCGTCCCTGCGGGTCGGTCTTTGGCGCCGAGCAAGTTAATTTGTGGGCAAGCTGCATTCACCGCGAAATGCGTGTGTTGATCGTCCTGTCGGGCGATCACACAATTGACGAACAGCCTGACCAGCAACCGTATCCCGATCAGCCACTGTGAGGGGCCATGTCAATCGCTGCTAGTTCTGCATTGCAAGCCAGTGTTCTTGTGCTGAATCGCCAGTACATGGCGGTTCATGTAATCGATGTGCGTCGCGCCTTTCGGCTACTCTTTCGGCAGCTTGCCGAGGTGATTCATATCGAAGATGGCCAGTACGCCAACTACGACTTCGATTCGTGGCGAGAGATCAGCGAACTACGATCCGAATTCAAAGAGCCTGACGCCGACTGGATTCAAAGCGTCAACTTTGAGATCGAGGCGCCACGCGTACTGCGGTTGCTGTACTACGATCGCGTACCCAAGCAGCGAGTGCGGCTGAACCGTCGCAACCTGTTCGCACGCGACCACAACAGCTGCCAGTATTGCGGCAAGCGGTTTCCGACCAGCGAGCTGAGCATCGACCACGTCGTGCCGACCTGCCGCGGCGGTGAGACGACCTGGGAGAACGTCGTCTGTGCGTGCGTGAAATGCAATGTCCGCAAAGGGGGCCGCACGCCTCAGGAGGCCCATATGAAGCTGCACAAGCAGCCGGTACGGCCGAAGCGGAGCCCGATGCTTTCGGTCAAGCTTGGCAATCCGAAGTACGCCAGTTGGAAAGCCTTTGTCGACTCGGCCTATTGGTCGGTCGATTTGAAGTAGCCGTTTGCCGACTGCTAAACGCAGCGGTAATGAAAGCGGCGAAAGGAATAAAAAAGGCCTGTGGCGAGCATATCGCCACGGGCCTTTTTTGATTTGCCTATTTCGTTTAGTCGCGCTGTTCGCAGTGAACTCGCCGATGAGAGCGGTCAGCGAGATCAACTGTCAGCGAGCGGCTCTTTCTTCTCGGTGATCACTTCGCACTCTGGCGACTTCTCGGCGTTGATCTCGATATAGTTCTTCCATTCCTCAGGCACGTTGTCCTCGTGGAAGATCGCCTCAACGGGGCATTCAGGTACGCAGGCTTCGCAGTCGATGCACTCTTCCGGATGGATGTAGAGCATCGTGTCGCCTTCGTAGAAGCACTCTACGGGGCAAACAACTACGCAGTCGGTGTACTTGCAGTTATCGCACGGTTCGCAGACCACATGCGGCATGTCAGGTCTCTCCTGCTATCGCAAAACTAGGGAATCGCAACTCGCTGGTGGCAACTCGATCGGCCCCGGCACGGGACGAACTCGGTTTGCCAGAGTGTCGCACTAAGGGATCGGGTCGAGTAATTCACGCTCCGGCTGTCAGCCGCCTGCGCTTGAAGCCGCCCGCAATGTAACTCTTGCGGCGCCACAGCCCGAACCATAAATCCTGTATTCGGCGGGAATTGCAAGGAATTCCCAACTTCTTTCGCCGAATCCTAGGAACGGGGTTCCAGAGTGTCAAGCGGCCAGCTCGTCAAGCTTGCCGCGTGCACAAGCCCTAGTTATAGTTGAATTTAGACGTCGGAAAGGCGGTCAGCGGACTCTAGGCAGTTCGTTCCGCCAGGAAGCTTTGCGAGTGGCGTACGGCCCCTTTGGCACGAATCGGGGCGAGCCACCCACGCCAACGACAACCGACGCCGCGGGACCGAGGCACGACAGGGGCGTTTGAGCAGGTGGCGGAGCCGCAACCAGGGCTCCCCTCCCCGTGCTAGTTGTTTTGCCAGTAAAGGTAACCGCCTGTGGCTCTATCTGATATCGACCGACAGCTGCTCGACCGCTGCTTGACCAACAAGCCCCAAGCTTGGCAAGACTTCGTCGACCGCTTTATGGGATTGGTCATCCACGTGGTGACTCACACGGCCGAGAGCCGTTCGCTTCGCCTCACCGGCGCCGAGTCGGAAGACTTGGTCTCAGAGGTATTTCTCGGAGTCATCGCAAACGATTTCCGCGTGCTTCGTCAATTTCGCGGCCAGAGTTCGTTGGCAACCTATCTGACGGTAGTGGCCCGCCGGATCGTCGTGCGGCAAATCGTGCAGCGGGCGAGCGATAGTGCCGTGCAACTCGGCCCCGCTGCTGCAGAGAAGCCGGCAGAAGACGAATCGCCCGAGCAGCGTATGAGCAACCAGGAAGAAGTGCAGCGCTTGCTCAGTCGCCTGGATGGCGCCGAAGCCGACGTGGTGCGAATGTACCACCTAGAAGGCAAGTCCTATGGCGAGATCAGCCAACAGACAGGCATGCCTGCCGGGAGCGTAGGGCCGACGCTCAGTCGCGCCCGATTGCGACTACGCGAAGGCGCTCAACCCGCCGGCTAATCTAATTCGCTGCTTTAGCGAATAGCTTCTCACTGCCGCGTCCGAAATGCCGGCAACTCGATGCCGCCCGCAGGCAACCGCTGTGTCGTACGGAAAGTCGCTGTCGACGCGGCCGAGGGCAGGACCGCTTGCGGCTGCTGGATAGCGGGCGATGGCTGAATCGTCGGCGGGCTGTACACCGGTGGCATCGTTGACAACGCTGCGGCCGGGGCCACCGCTACGCCTGGGATCCCGTCGCTCTGGCCAAGGTCGACCTGCGGATAGCCCTCCAGGTTGGGCAGCGACCACTGCTGGCCCGGATTGACGATTGGCGTATTGATGGCGACCGTCCCCGTGTTGATCGTCAACGCGAGGTCCGCATTCGGCACGCGGATCGTCACCCGCTCTGGTAGCGAAACCTGCTGCACGGGATCGAATCGAAAGTCCTCGGCAATCGCACTGGCGACGAGCGTGCCGGTTTGGTCGTAGGCGTGCTGCTCAACCACCCAGGCTCGCGTGGGATCAACCACCGTGACTCGCTGCGTCGGTCCGTTGGGGCCTGTTACGGTGTGGCGAAGTTCGAGGGCGCCATCGGCACGCGGGAAGGGACCCTGGTAGGCAGCTGCCGGGTCGAGCGTCACCAGCCCCAGGGCGTCGACAACCCAGGATGGATCGATCGGCAAGAGCATGCGTGCAGCGCCGGTTGCATGCTGGTCGTGCCTGGCGAAGTAAACTGCCGGCGGTTCGTTGCGCTTTGCCCACAGCCAAAAGAGTTGATCGTTGCTGCCGAGGTCGACTTCGCTGCCGGTTAGTGCCGTGCCCGCGCGAAGGCGGAATCGCCGAGGGCGTTCGAGAACGATGTTGCCTCGGAGCATCGGCAGCCCGGGCATGCCGGGCGTCGAGAACGATGCATTCGGCGCCGTGTAGCTTTGAATTCGGGCAGTGTTTTGATTAACCGCCGCCACCACTTCCGCCGCCGTCGCCGTTGGCTGTAGCACTGCCGGCGCTGTGGAGCCCACCATGCCGAACAGGCTGCCCGTCCGCGTCATGCGGCAACCGCTGGACAACGCCACTAGCAACACACAGCCCAAGCCGACTAGCTGCGTCGTCGAATTGCGTGCCCCGCGATGGCTCATTGTGACGTGTCTGCGTAGAGGAGTTCGTTGAGTTCGGCTTGGATGATTGCCGCCCGATCGGGGCCGGGAGGTGTCACTTGGAGTTCGTACGTTTCGTCTCGCGAGGGGCATTCGACCCGTAGGAGATCGTCCAGCGAATCACTCGCCGTGGTCGATTCCCCTTCGGCCGATCCGTCGCCAAGCGACATCCCTGCTTCCGCTATGCGGAAGACGCGCCTCCGGATGAGCAGCAGTGCGAGCACGTAGCGTGAATCTCGCCGCGCCGGTTCGTCAGCCCATTGGTCGAATAGCGACAGCAGCACGTCGTTTGGCGCTAGTTTAGGCTTGGACGCGTCGTCGGTCGGCATTCGCGATCGCCACCAAGCAACGGGCGCCGTGTCAGCGTCGGCTGCGGGCGGACGCCAAGCGTCTTGGCTGTAGTCGCTCCGCACCACTTCGCCGTTGCTACTGCTTAGCACTGAGAAAAACTCCTCCCCAGGCGCGAGCGGCCGATCTGTCGCAGCGCAGCGCCGTGTGCAGCGTTGGACCTCGAAATCAATCACGATTCGCTATTCCCGCAAGAGCGTCGGAGCCGTCGGTGCCAAACAATGGCGCGGCGAGACGGTAGCGAATCGCCCGGCGTGGGGCAAGCCAGACAGGGTCAGGCCCAATGCGAGCGGTCAAGACGGTGCTAGCCCGACCGCTTCAGCTAGCACTGAAGAATCGCGAAGAGGTGCCGCCGGGACCGATCGCCAAGCGGACCGCCCTGGCACATTTGGGGCATCGGCCTTCGTAGGCGTCGCCGTGGCGGTTGGGGTAAATCCGCGAATAGACACCGCAGCAATCGAAGCGAATGCCGAGAAATTGCCCCGTGCGGCCGGCCTCCGACGGACCACCGGCACTGCTCTGGGCGGGCGCTGGCGTGTCGGACGATAGATCGAGTTGCTGGCCCTTC
>JBCDCL010000215.1:0-5800 GCA_039182175.1 Planctomycetota bacterium | reverse complement strand
GACCTCTGCATTTGTCTCATCTCTGGCGGCGGGTCGGCACTGTTGCCCGCTCCGATCGAAGGCATCACGCTCGCTGAGAAAGTCGCCATCACACGGTTGTTGGCATCCTCCGGCGCCACGATCAACCAGCTCAATACGGTTCGCTCACCACTTAGTCGAATCAAAGGAGGCGGACTGGCTCGGGCATGTAAGGCGGGCACTTTATTGACGCTGATTCTATCGGACGTCCTTGGCGATCCACTCGACATCATCGCATCGGGACCAACCGTGCCGACAGCGTCTCGTCCCGAAGAAGCCTTGCAAGTGCTGGCAGACCTCAAGCCTACTGATCACGAGGCAGTACGACCGATAGTCACTTGCCTAAAATCGCTTCCTGACAAATCGCCAATCGAACCTGCGGCCGAAGTTCACAACGTGATTCTCGCCAACAACGCCGCTGCGGTAGACGCAGCGGGCATCGAGGCGGAGCGGCTGGGCTACAACCATGCAATGGATTGTGCCACCAGCAGCGAAGGCGCCGCCGAAGACGTTGGCGTGCGACTGGCGGAGATGGCAATCCGCATGCGGGAACAACCAGGCCCCAACTGCTTGATCACTGGGGGCGAGCCAACCGTGGTGTTGGCGGACGAAGCGATTCGTGGTGTCGGCGGACGCAACCAACAATTGGTGCTGGCGGCGCTGCAAGAACTGGGTGACTGCGACGGAATCGCCCTATTATCAGGCGGCACCGATGGTGAAGACGGCCCCACGGACGCCGCGGGGGCGATGATTGACCAAGCGATCGCCCAGCAAGCCCGCGACAAGCAGCTTGACATCGCCGACGCGCTACAACGCAACGACGCCTACACGTTCTTCAAAGCTTGCGGCGGCCTCCTGCAAACCGGCCCGACGCACACGAATGTTTGCGACCTGCGAGTCGTTACCGTGGCAAATTGAGACTCTTGTTTGCTCGCCGATCGTAATGCGCTACAATGCCGACCATTCGATCGGCCTTGTCACTAGCCGATTTCTCATCACCCAAAAAGGATGCCGGCGATGAACCTCAATGACTTTTACAACGCGGTCGCCAAACGGACGGACACAGCCAAGACCAAAATCAACGCCGCTGAAACGCGGCGAGTGATCTCCGAAGCGTTTGTAGTGCTTAGCAAAATGAAGACTGCCGACGCAACGAATATCATTGCCAAGGGTATCGCGTCGGGCGCCAAGAAGAAATAACGCGTCGCTGTCTGCGTAAATCGCTCTGCGTCGGCGGAGCTTGGGGAAAGATGTCGGACGTCGCTACCACTGCCACGAGGTCGGCGTACGTCCACGTTCCCTTCTGCGCGCATCGCTGCGGGTACTGCGATTTCTCCGTGGTCGCAGGTCGCGGTGATCTCGTCGGCGACTATTTGCGTGCGATCGAGCGCGAAATGGCGGGCCAAGGGCCGCCGTCGGAGGTTGATACGCTTTACTTCGGAGGTGGTACGCCCTCACAGTTGCCTCCAGAAGCGTTTGCCAAGCTTTGCGACCTAGCACTGGCTTGGCGTCCGCCTGCGGACGGTTACGAATGGACCGTCGAAGCCAACCCCGCTGACGTAACACCGGAATGGATCGAGCTTCTCGCTAGTCGCGGCGTAACCCGTCTAAGTCTTGGCAGCCAGTCGTTCGACTCGGCAAAACTCGCGACACTTGAGCGTGATCACACGGCGGACGACATCGGCCGCGTCGTCGGTTGGGCGAAGCAAGCGGGCATTGATGTCTGCTTGGATCTCATTTTCGCAGTGCCGGGCGAAACGCTAGACACCTGGCAGCGGGATCTAAAGCAGGCGGTTGCGCTCAATCCGAGTCACATCTCAACCTACGGACTCACCTTCGAACGCGGCACAAGTTTTTGGAGCCGAAGACTTCGCGGAAACCTAACCGAAGCGGACGAAAGTCTCCAGCGAGAGATGTACCTAGCCGCGATCGACACCGTTACGGCTGCTGGGTATGAGCATTACGAAGTCTCGAACTTCGCACGCCCTGGACATCGCAGCCGGCACAACCAGGCGTACTGGTCTGGCGACGGCTACTTTGCAGTCGGGCCCGGAGCCACTCGGTTTGTCGACGGCGTGCGAGAGACGAACCATCGGAGCACAACAACCTATCTCAAAAGAATGCTTGCTGGCGAATCGCCGGTCGCCGAGCGAGAGCAACTCTCGGCCGAAGAGCGGGCTCGTGAGGTGCTGGTATTCGCCCTGAGAAAGATCGAGGGAATCGAGATCGCTGGCTTCGAAGCCCAAACTGGATTCGACCTAAACGATCTCGCTGGCGAAACACTTGACCGATTTTGTCGCCAAAGTTTGCTTGTGCAAGCTGACGGGCGATTGCGCCTAACGAGAGAAGGGCTGCTGGTGAGCGATGCCCTATGGCCCGATTTGCTCTGATTGCGATCCGGCAACTCGTGACACCAAAGCGCTTCGACTAAAGCGGCGCCTGAGGAAGCTGGCGATCATACGGTGGCGCTTCGCGGGCCGGCAAATCTCCGCCAGTCTCCTCTTCCCACATCTCGCGTTCGTCCTCGGTGGCATAGTATCGCAGCCAAGTCTCCGGGGCCCCGTTCGTATTCGCACAGTCCCAATGGAGAAACCCGCCCCGGCGATCGATCTTCTTCTCGTACGACGGGAGAATGTCTCGGTAGATAAGCGTGTACAACTCGCGATCGTCGAGGTGATTCGTAAAGTCGAGCACGATACTCTTCTCGAACAACCGATGAATCACGTGGGCCAGAACGTCGCTAATTTGCTGGTCTTCCAACTGGCCAGGCGATGGCACAGTGAGTCGCGGCTCGAACCAGTCGCGAATCCGCAGCATCGGCGCCCGTTCCCACTCGAGCATCGACTCGAGAAAGTCATTCTCGCTATCGGTGGTCATATGCCCCGCGCCGACGCGGCCAATCGACTCGTCGTACAAGGGTTCTAGCTCGTCGCGAAGCCGCGCATTGCGAAGCAGTTGCTCGACTTGCTCGGCTCGGGAAGGTTCGTGGGTAAACATCGCGAAGTCGCCCGGGAGGCGGCGCCCTAGTCAATCAAGTTGCCCGGCGAAATGCGGTGAACGTCCGCTCACGCCATGACCTGACTTTAACAACGGCCCGCGAGCGACAAAAGCGTTTCGCGGCGGTTCCGCTGGAGACTTTGCAAACCGCGATTCGCGTGATCGTTACGACCGGCAAGGTCACACGTGGCGTTTCGCGCGACCCGCAGAGTCGGCGCCAGCACCGGCAGCAGGACTGAACGGCGCTTCGAGACGAAATCGCTAGAGTTCGACTCCAAGCTTCCGCATCAGCATTTTCATATCGTCCCAGGTCTCTTTCTTTGCGGACGGATTACGTAGCAAGTAGGCTGGGTGGTAAGTACAGACCACGGGGATGCCGCGGTACGCGTGCGTACGGCCACGCAACCGACCGATGGTCTGGGTCGTATCGAGAAGGTTCTGCGCGGCGACCGAGCCAAGGCAGCAGATGAATTCGGGCTCGATCAATTCGAGTTGCCGGATCAGGAATCGACGGCAGTTGTCGGACTCGTCGGGCTTCGGGTTCCGATTACCAGGCGGGCGGC
This sequence comes from Planctomycetota bacterium, assembly GCA_039182175.1. GTDB lineage: Bacteria > Planctomycetota > Planctomycetia > Pirellulales > Lacipirellulaceae > JBCCQL01. Next base: position 2,222 of record JBCDCL010000215.1, on the reverse strand, counting down.
ACTTTAGAATGTTGAGGATGTAGACCTCGTCTCGCGTCAGTGTGCACGCCTCGATAATTTTGTCGAGAAGCTGCCCTGCCCTGCCTACGAAAGGGATGCCCGTCCGATCCTCATCGGCGCCCGGCGCTTCGCCAAGAAAACAGAGCCTGGCCCGCGGATTACCGGCGCCGAATACCGTCTTATTGCGTGTCGACGCAAGTTCGTCACACAGGGTACAAGCGCTGACCTCTTGCTCGAGCACATCGAGCGTCGCCGCACGCGATACCGTTTGCGGTTGGGTATCGTCGAATAAGCCCGCAGCCTGGCCTTCAACGGAACTCGTATGGGGTTGACTGGATGGGGCGTTATCGGAGTCTACTTCCTCGTTTAGCGAGGCTACTCGTCTATCGGTCGTCTCTTCGGGTTGGTGCGACCGCGATATCTTCAGAGGCTCGGCCGCCGGCAACTGCCTCACCCCAGCGGCGTGCAAGCTTTCGAGCTGCTGGAGTAGAGCCTGCCGTGTGTGCTGATCGGTCGGGGGCATTGCCAAAATCGAGCGGCTGGGGTTCGCGTATGGTAGCAGGCTCTGTCGTTTGATGAGCCCTAGATTTTAGCGTGAGCGAGGGCATTCGAGCAGCCGCCCTAAAAGGTCTACTCCGGCGGCCTCGGGCTGTTAAGATGGAAGCTCACCGGGTCTTGATTCTGCCCGCTCCGCACCCACCCCTTCCCGTCCAACCCACGCCATGGGCGTTCCGCAAGTCGCCATTGTCGGCCGCCCCAACGTGGGCAAGAGCAGCCTGCTTAACTGGCTCGCGGGCATTCGCATCGCCGTGGTCGACGATAAACCCGGCGTCACACGAGACCGCCTCGTACATCTGATGGAGCACGACGAGCGTTTCTTCGAGTTGGTCGACACTGGTGGGATGGGGCATATCGATGCGGATAAGCTGACCGAGCATATCGAAGATCAGATCAGCATGGCGATCGACTCGGCGGACGTCATCCTCTTCGTCGTCGATACACGCGAAGGGGTCCTGCCACTCGATCAAGAGGTAACTAAGCGGCTTCGGTATCTGAAGACGCCCATCATTTGCTTGGCGAACAAAACGGACGACGAATCGTTCGACGTCTCGACCGAAGAGTTCTACCGTCTCGGTTTCGGCCGGCCGCTAAAGGTGAGCACGCTGCAGAATCGCAATCGTGCCGTGCTGCTGAATAAAATTGTCGAGGCTTTGCCACCGGTCGCCGACGACGAAGACGCGCTCGAAGAAGAGCCGGAGATGAAGGTCGCCATCGTGGGCCGCCGTAACGTTGGCAAGAGCACCTTCGTCAATACGCTCGTGAGTGCCGATCGCATGATCGTCAGCGAGGTGCCAGGCACGACTCGCGATAGCGTCGATGTGCGTTTCGAACTCGACGGCAAAGGCTTCGTCGCGATCGACACCCCCGGCATCCGGCGCCGGCAAGGCCGCAAGGAAGATATCGACTTCTACGGCGCCCATCGTGCCGAGCGAAGCGTACGCCGATCGGACGTGGTGCTGCTCTTCCTTGACTGCAGCGAACGTATTAGTCGCGTCGACAAGCAGCTTGCTGAGTACATCGCTAACGAGTACCGGCCGTGCATTCTGGTCGTCAACAAGTGGGATAAGCTCGCCGGCACGATGCCAACCGAGAAATGGGTCACCTACCTGCACGACATGTTTCCCGCGATGCGCTACGCGCCCATCGCGTTTATCACCGGCCAGACGGGTAAGAACGTCAAAGCGTTGCTCAACCACGCGCAGATGCTGTTCAAGCAGTCGAGGCAGCGTGTTACGACAGGGCGTCTCAATCGGCTGCTCAGAGAATCACTGCGAAGCAATCCCCCGCCGCTGCACCAAAATCGTCGCCCAAAAATTTACTACGCAACGCAGGTCGGTACGCAACCGCCGACGATCGTCCTCTTTTGCAACCAACCCGCGGCCCTATCAAAGCCATACCGGCGATTCTTGCTCAATCGATTCCGTGACGAACTCGACTTCGGCGAAGTGCCGATCAAGCTCTACCTGCGGAAGCGTGACTCGCATGACACGCGTGACGACATCGATGCCCAGCTGCCGCAAGAAGAAGCCCACGGCGATGCGTCTTAAGGCATAGCCGTTTGAAAGGGCCGCGTAGAAGGGAAGACTTTGAGGCTAGACGCTTGGTGGCTGAGTAGGCGGTGGCGACCTACTCGATACCAATAGCGGCGCCCGCCGAATTCG
>JBCDCL010000214.1:0-5801 GCA_039182175.1 Planctomycetota bacterium | reverse complement strand
TGCGTTGCGTATCTGGCGGGCACGTTGGCCTCGCCACGTTTCCAAGCCAATGACACCACCGCCGACGACGAGCACCACGACCAGCACTTTGGACCATAGCGAGATGGCCTCGTAGGTCGCTTGCCGGCGAATGGCGACGCTTGGCATTAGCTTCAGCTGACGGCTCATGATTCCTCCCATGCCAAGGCAGAAAGGGCAATCGCCGGGCCGAGCATCGCCAGCGAGATACCGTCTGCCGGCTCGATGCCTGGCGGCGCCCACGGCATCACCGGTCGCTCGACGCACTTAGCTAGCTTTTGTGCAGCTCCAATGGTTGCTCCGCCGCCGAACAGGAAAATCTTTTCCGGCATCAACGACTTCCGGTGTGACTTTAAGTGGGTGAGCGTCCTACCCAAGTCATCTGCCAATCGATCGACGAGCGGAACGGCGAGATCGGCAATCAGTTGGGCAGCTGGACCTTCCGCATCGCCAGCCGCCTTGGCCATCAGCTCGCAGGCAGCAATGCGGTCGATCTCCAGTTCATCGCAAACGGCCTCTTCCAACGCGCGTAGGCCACAGCCCTTTAGCCGGCGAACATAAACAGGCGCGCCATCGCGAACCGAACAGAGCATGGCTCCCGAGTGTCCCCAGTCGAGCGTAGCAACCGTGCGGCGACGGCTATCTGGGTCGTGAATAGCGACGGCCCGCGCGAGCGTATGCGTCATGGCGTCGATCGTTCGGCACGAGAGCCCAGACCGGGACAGATCTCGGCACAAGTCATCGGCGATGGCTTCCTGCAGCGAAAATGTGTACCAGCCTTCATCGCCAAGCTTGGTGTCGGCTTGCCATTCGTCGGTGCAGTACTTGGTTGCTTGGGCTCCACCGACCGCGATGGCCAATGGCTGAGCGGCACGCCCTGCGACCACGTCGCACACCGCCATCGAAAGCGTTGCAGCGGCACGAGCGCCGCCTAACTCGCCGGCGATCGCGATCGCAGATTCAATCTCTTGAAACGAACATCCAAACTCTTCTGTGTCTGAGTGCCACGCACTCGCACGGGGGACGATCACCGCATGTTCAAGCGAAAGCTGGCTGCCTTGCCGCCTTACTTGCGCAAGCTTCAGCGTCGACGCTCCCGCGTCGATTCCGACCCAACCATTCTTTTTTCGTATGCCGAACAAAGCAGTTTCGCTCTTAGTTTTTTCGCTTGGAGACTAAATCCAAAATGACTCGTCTGACTCACACACCACCCTTAGCGACTGTCGCCAAGTCGAATACCGGCAGCATCACCGACAGCACAACGACGGCAATAATCGCGCCCATGACAATCGTGATCAGCGGTTCGAGGGCGCCTACGACAGTACGAGCTGCCGCCTCACCTTCTTCCTCGAAGTAGGCGCCAACCATGCGGAGCACTTCGCCCAGGTTGCCGCTTTTTTCGGCGGTGCCAATCATCTCGGTCGCCGCCGCCGGGAAGACATCGGACTCCTTCAGGCAAGTGGTCATGCCTCGGCCGTTGGTGATGGACTCCTCCAGGTCGTCGACCAACTCGCGATAGACGCTGTTGCTTGTTGATTTACCGACGAGCGCGAGCGAATCGAGTAGCGGTACGCCACTTTCGATCATCAGGCCCATCAGTCGGCACATCCGGCCGACGATCAACTTTTGGCTGACGGGGCCGATGCCGATGCCTTCGAGCAGCATGCGGTCGAACCAGCGGCGACCGACTTCGCTGAACCTGAGCGATGCGACGCCAGCTACCGCACCACCTGCCAGCGGCGCCCATAGCCACCAACGGACGCGGATTTCGTCGGCGAGTCCAAGCAGCACTTGGGTGATCACCGGCAGCGGCGTTTCGTATTGCTCGAAGATGCTGGCGAACTGTGGCAAAACGAATACGACCAGTGCGGTAACGACCACGGTTGATACCGTCGCCAGCAAGATGGGATAGACGAGCAATGCCGAAATGGTCCGCCGCAGACGAAGCTCTGAGCGTTTTAGCTCGGCGAGCTGCGCGAAGATCTCAGGCATGCGGCCCGTTGCCTCGCCGGCGCCGATGGTCGCCACGTAAGCGTCGTCAAACACACGCGGATGGCGACGCAACGCATCGGAAAATCGAACGCCGCTCAGTACGTCGTCGCGAACCTGGTCCAATACGTCGGCGAGCGTTGGTCGTTCGCACTGCGACGCCAGCGAACCCATCGCCGTAGCGATATCGACGCCGGAGCGGGTCATTATCGCAAGCTGGGCGGTGATGTCTGCCACGTCTTGGGCACGCACCCGCTGCGCGAACCAGCCACTGCTGGCCGATTCTTGCGAATCGTCAGTCGACTCGCTGCCGCTGATAGTCGCGTTGTCCCAGGTGAGCGTGCTCATGGCGAACGCCAATTAACTCCGTTGGTTTGCTAACGATGGTTATTCGAAGAACGCAACACGTGCGACTTCTTCCAGACTGGTGACTTCTTTCTCCGCCAAAGCCATGCCGCAGTCGAGCAGCGTTTCGCGGCCCTCGCTGTTTAGCTTCGTGCGGACTTGTTCGACCGGTGCGTCGCGACCAATGAGTTCGCGTATGCTTTCGTCGACCGAAAGCACTTCGTAGGCGCCCGTTCGACCTTTGAAACCGGTGTCGTAGCATTCGCGGCAGCCTTCGCCGCGTGCGAACGAACGCCGTGTATCGCCCGTGTAACGGAGCGACTGCAAGTATTCACGACTTGGATAGTGGGTGGTGCGGCAGTGGGGACAAATGGTCCGCATCAGTCGCTGGGCAACGACGCCAACGAGCGACGCCGCAAGCTTGTACGACTCGACGCCCATGTCTCGCATTCGCGTCAGGGCGCCGACGCTGTCGTTGGTGTGCAAGGTGCTCAGGACCAAGTGGCCCGTGAGAGCCGCCTGCACGGCGACCTGAGCCGTTTCCGCGTCGCGGATCTCACCCACCATGATCACGTCAGGGTCTTGCCGGAGGATCGATCTTAGCGCGGTAGCAAAGGCGACGTCACGCGCCGAGTCGACTTGTACCTGGTTGATCAAATCGATTTGGTATTCGACCGGATCTTCGACGGTGACGATGTTTCGGTGAACCGACTTGATCAGTTCTAGTGCGGAGTAGAGTGTCGTCGTCTTACCACTACCAGTCGGCCCTGTAACGAGCATCAGCCCATAAGGCCGGGCTAGCATTCCTTTAATCGATCCCAACGCCTGGTTGGGAATGCCGAGTTCATCGAGATTGAAGGTCAGCCGGCCGCGGTCTAGCACACGCAACACGGCCTTTTCGCCCAGCACGGTTGGCAAGGTTGAGACACGCAGATCAACCTCTTTGCGGTCGACAACCACCTGGCAACGGCCATCTTGCGGTTGGCGTTGCTCGGCGATGTCGAGCTTCGCCATCACCTTGATACGCGAAATTACCGCCGGATAAATGTCTCGCCGCGGGCGAATCATCTCGACCAGTTGGCCATCGATTCGAAAACGAACGATGCCATACTTGCGGCTCGGCTCGATGTGGATGTCACTGGCGCCCTTGCGAATCGCCTGCAAGATCAAGTAGTTCACCAGGTTGATTACCGGACTACCTTCAACCAGATCCTGCACCGAGGCGGCGTCGACCTCCGACATGTCCGACTGCAGTTCGACCGCCTGATCGTCCAGATCAGCGGTCACTGCATCGACCTGGAAATCGTCCTCGTAGCAGCGACGCAGCATCCGATCGATCGAGGCGCGGAAGGCAAACACCGCCCGCACATTGCAACCGACGATACGCTCGATTTGGTCAACCAGATCGAGATTCAGCGGGTCGTCCATCGCGACCGTGAGCGTGTCACGGACGCGGAACATCGCCAGCACGCTCAACCGCTCTGCCACATCGCGAGGCAAGGTGCGAACCACTGCCGGGTCGATCAAGCCTTCGCGTAATCGAACGGCGGCCGTTGCGATTTGCCGAGCAACATGCGGCAGCAATTGCTCCTCGGTTGCGACGCCCATCTCGAGCAAAGTCTCGCCCAGCCGCTGGCCACGCTTTGCTTGCAGCTCGAGCGCTGCGTCGAGATCCTCGGGCGTAATCAGGTCGGCCCCGATCAACTGCTGACCGAGCGGCCGTGTTGGGGCAACGGCGCTCTCGTCGGTCGGCTCCTGCCCGTCAAGCGGTGCAGTCAGCTCGTCGATCAACTGCGCTTGATCAGCAAGCGGCGCCGGCTCCGACGCCAAAATGGGTTCTGCGGTAGGAGTGCTCATCGCGCGAAGCTCCCTACCGCCAGCTTGGCGTTGTTAAAAACCTCAAAGTGTTCTCCGACGCCTGTTGCAAGCAACGCGTCAGAAACGAGTGGCGTCGGCCCGGCTAGTTTGATCAGCCCGCCACGTTCGCGAATGGCGTCCCGTGCGTCTAGCACGGCCGTAAGCCCAAGGCTGTCGATCAGCGGCACGGCCGAGAGATCGAGAACGATCATCGGCAAACCGCCGTGGAGCCGGTCTTCGAGCGCGGCGCCTAGCTGCTCAGCGTTCTCGTTGACTAGCGGCATCTCGGGTGTGAGTACCGTGACAGCGCCTTGTTTTTCGGTGGTGATCATACGGCGTCCCGTTCAGTTCGGGGGAGCGTGATCACAAAGCTACTGCCCTCGCCGACGGTGCTCACGGCGTGGATGTCGCCACCGTGGAGTCGGGCAATTTCTCGCGCGAGCGACAAGCCGAGGCCGGTGCCCGTTTCGTTGCGAACCCGCGGGTCTTCGCTGCGGAAGAACTTCTCGAAGACACGCGGCAGTTCCTCGGGCGAGATGCCGACGCCGGTGTCGGAGACAATAACGGTTAGTGCATCCTCGCCTAACTCGGCTTTGAGCCGTACCGTGCCGCCTTCGGGCGTGTACTTGGATGCATTGCCCAGCAGATTGACCACCATAGCCGACAGTTTGTCTTTGTCGAGATGCATCTCGCCCAGCTTGGGCGGCAGCACCACTTCAAATTGCTGCAGCTTCTTTTCGACGAGGGGTTTGATCTTGTCGGCCGACTCGCGAAGCAATCGCTCGACCTCGACGTTCTGGCGCCGGATCGTAAGCGAGCCAACTTCCATACTGCTAATGTCAAGCAGATCGTCAACGAAGCGGCCCAGTCGAGTCGCTTCGGAGTTGATGGTGTTGAAGAACTCTTTCTGCTGCTCGGGATCGTCGACTTCGCAAGTCGCCAGCGTTTCGGCGTAAGCCTTAATGTTGGCGAGCGGTGTCCGCAGTTCGTGCGTGGCGGCGTCGATGAATTGATCCCGAGACTTCTCTGCCAGCTTTTGCTGCGTGATGTCGCGAATCGACCAAACCGACCGGCCTTCGCTCCCGTCTAGCGGCTGCCGTTCGACGCGGAGGGTGCGAGCATTGTCCTCGGACTCGCAACTGGCTTCCACTTCGGCGACGACGGGCGTCGTCGGGCAGCTGGCTGCGAATGCATCGGCGCCCTTCGTCGAGGCAGCAAGTGCCGAGCAAAGGGCTTCGTCGGTCAGCGAGTCGCAACTTTCGAGATCGAGTAGCGATGCGATCGCGGCATTGGCGAACTCGATGCGACCGCGTGGATCGGTAACGGCGATGCCGTCCCGAAGGGCTTGCAGCACTTCGAGCGACTGCGAGCCGCGACGGCGGTTCAACGCCTCGGCAAGCTTGCGATCGATCGAATCCTCTTCGTCTGACTCGTCCGGCGTGGCGTTGATTTGATCAACCAGCCGGTTCCATCCGGCGGCCGCGACGCCACTCTCTTGTATGCGTTCTAGTTGCACCGACTGGCCGTACGGCGTCTGTGCAACGTCGCGGAGGCGTTGGTCGATAGCGGCAAACGGTTGCGCCGTTTTTCGC
>JBCDCL010000213.1:0-5830 GCA_039182175.1 Planctomycetota bacterium | reverse complement strand
TCGGCAGTTCATACCGAAAGCCAATGCCATCGTCGTAGACGCGAAAGACCAGTTGCATTTCGCGATGTGGCGCCGCTTTCTCGCGTAGCTTAACCGTCAGCTCGTTGTAGTGGTTGCGAATCTCGGCGACCTCGCCCCACAGTGGCCGCCACGTTTCGTCGATCGATTGCGTTGCGTGGCTGGAAATGGCAAACCCACTCCTGAGCGGTTTCGCTTGCTTCACTTCGTAGCCAAGCATCGACGGGAGAATGACCGCGGCGCCATCCCGATCGACACGATAATACGGCGTGCCATCCGCCAGAACGCCCGCAGCGACCTGAATCCGCCCATCGGGCGACGTGACCGTAGCTGGCCCACCGGCATCGGCCGCGAGAGCCGCAGTGCAAGACATGCCAACCAACGATAGAGCGAGAAGCAGACGCATATTCATTTTTCCTCGATAGACGTGGCGTCGCAGTGAGCAGCTGGACCACTACTAGCGTAACTTGCCCACTAGGAAAATGCAGAGCGGTCGCTGCCGTAAGAGAAGCTCATCAATCGGACCGGGGCTAATTTGCATCCTCGCTTTCGCAGGTGACGCATAAGCGTAGTGGGCGGCAAGCGTCGTAGCTTCCGCTGAGTCCAGAGCAGACTGGGCGTGAAAAAACCTCAGGATGAATAAGCCGACTCGGTGAGATATACTCGCCATGTTATTCATGCCGCGCGATTGCGACCCCAAATCCCTTGACTGATTATGATAAAGCACCGCATATGCCTGCCGTTCGTCGTCGCGGCGACCGCTTTGTTTAACGCTAGTAACGCACTCGCCAACGATGTGCTCAAGCTCGCGAACAGCTATCCTGACGGTGGTGGCTACAAGTGGGTCGCTGGCAACTCCGGCACGCCTGCCGCAATAGAGTTCGATGGCGAGGTGATCTTGCCCAAGGGCGACGGAACCATCTGCTGTGGGTACACGCTGTCGATTGCGGTCGACGTGGCCAAGGCGCGAGGTCTGCTCAACGGAAAGACTGCCGACGACTTGAGACGCTTCCACAAACTTTGGTACGGCGATGGCGAGTCCGGCGACAAGTCACTCTGCGTCTTGGCGGTCGAGTCGCTCGGCATCGGCCACGCCGTCGACGTGGACGACGCCAAGCCAGGCGACTTTGTCCAGCTATGGCGTGATAGCGGATCGGGGCACAGTGTCATTTTCTTGGAGCGGATTATGGACGATGACGCTTTCGTGGGGTTCCGCTACCGGAGTTCGCAAGGATCGACCGATGGCATTGGCGACCGCAGCGAATACTTCAGCGATGATCCGCAGGGCCGTGGCAGCGTGTTGCGAGAGCAGACTTACGTTTGCAGGTTGAATGCTGGCTCCGGCTCGACCGATGCGTTACCGCCGGAGATCGCCATGCTCATTGCCGATGGGCAATTCGTTGAAGCCGAGAAGAAGCTACGCCAGCAGACGGGTACTGGTGACACCCCGGCAATGCACGACGCTGCTCTCCAACTCGAACTAATTCGCCGGGTCCGGCATGACTTCGCCCTCTCGACCGATGAGGTCTTGGAGCAAATACGCGAATCAATCCCCGACGCCACGCCTGCCGACCTTACACGGTGGCGCGACGCGGGGGACCTGCAGTATCGCGTGATCGATGGCCGGCCACGCTACTTCCGCCGCGCGGTGTCGAACCTCTACCGCTTCAATGCCGATGCGCGGCTTCGCCGGCAAGTGGCGCCACAGGACGAGCAGTTTGATTACACCAGTCATATCGTTGAGCTGGTTGCATTGTCTGAACAGACAGACGAGCCGGAGATTTACCCAATCCGGCAACGCGTTCGTTATCGTGTTTCAGTGAATCCCGACTGCCCGGATATTCAGCCCGGAGCCGTTGTCCGCGCGTGGTTGCCCTTCCCACAAGAGTACCGGCAACAGAGCGACGTTCGATTGCTCAAGTCGTCGCCAACGCACCAATCAATCGCCCCAAACGGCTCGCCCCATAGGTCCGTTTACTTTGAGCAGACCCTCACAACTATGGAAACGCCGCCATCGTTCGAGGTCGAGTTCGAGTATCAGACATCGGCCTGGGCGCCGAAACTCGACCCGATCCGAGTTGAGTCGTATGACGTACCGAGCGACCTGTACCGCAAATACACCGCGGAACGACTCCCGCACATTGCACTTCCTCCGAGTGTCCGGCAGTTGTCTGCGGAAATCGTTGGCGACGAAAGCAATCCCTTGGAAAAGGCTCGGCTGGTTTTCCGCTGGGTCTCGAAAAACATCCCGTGGTGCGCGGAGATGGAGTACAGCATCATTCCGAGCCTATCGACCAAAGGCTTGGCCGCGCGGCGTGGCGACTGTGGCGTGCAATCGCTCGTGTTCGTCTCGCTCTGCCGGGCTGCTGGTGTGCCCGCGCGGTGGCAAAGTGGCTGGCAAACGCAGCCCGGTGGAGAAAACCTTCACGATTGGTCAGAAATCTACATCGAGCCATGGGGCTGGCTTCCCGCCGATGCATCGCACGGCGTCAGGGACCACGCCGATCCTCAAGTTCGCGATTTTCTATGTGGACATACTGACCCGTACCGGATGATCGTCAATCTTGACTATAGCCGGGAGCTGACGCCGGCGAAGACAAGCTTCCGCAGCGAGCCGAACGATTTCCAACGTGGCGAAATCGAAATCGACGGCCACAATCTCTACTTTGACGAGTGGACATACCAGTTCGAGGTCGAATCGGAGAGACTAGAACCGTCCGCGGACTAGAAGCGAACCGTACTTTGACGGTGTGTGGCTACACTTGCTTCCAGCCAGATAAGATGTCATTCGAGAGGCAAGAGGAGCGGGCAGAAAGCCAGTTGAGGGCAGCCTGTTGCGAGCCAACGCGATGATCGTGGCAAAGGCGACACGCTAGAAAAGTCGCCCAAGCCCCGTCAAATTGCGGACTTGGGCGACGGTATGCGAGACAGTGCGTTGCTAAACGCAAGTAGCGGAGGAGGGACTCGAACCCCCGACACGCGGATTATGATTCCGCTGCTCTAACCAACTGAGCTACTCCGCCCGGTGCAGACCCGGCGACCGATGGACATTCTCGGTGCGGGGGATCCGATGCGTGGTGACGAGCCGACGCCGACCCTATGCCAATGGGGATCGTCACAAGCGAGTCCCAAAGTTTACCCGCAGTGGGCGCCGTCGCAAGCCCGCCGCCTGGGGGCGGGAGAGCGTGCGGGGAAAGGAATTTCTACCGCGATGTGTTGCCGGTGTGGGCCGCCTTTTCCAATTGCTTGACAGTGCCTAAACGCCCATCTAGCTTGACGTTGCGCATTCCTACCGGCTCCTGCTCGGCAATCGAGCACTGACGGAGCATTCCTACGCGCTCATTTTTTCGCGGTCACCAGGTTTCGGAACAGCCTGCCGATCGCTCCGGCATCTATTTCGGCATCCGCCGCTGGGCCCACTACGCGCAAGCGTGGATCAAGCGCCCGGCGGTCGGACTTGAGGGAGGACACCATCATGACGAAGCAATCTACCGCGAGGTTCACGCTCGCCGTTGCGATTACCCTACCGGCAATCTTATGCGGGACGCAGCCCGCTACTGCCCAGGAAGTAGCGATCGGAGGATTTATCCCGTTCGTCGGCATCGGCATGACGAACGAATCGAAAACGCTCGACTCGCTCGACCTGGGCGACATTCCCTTCATTACCGACCCCAGTTTGGCGGTGCCTGCGGGAGTTCCTTTGTTGTCGGGGCCGGGGCAGAGTCCCTTCTTCGATATCGGTCTGCTCGATACGGGCGCCGCCACACACATCATCACGCAGGCGGCGTACAACGGCTTTGACCTTGAGTTCCACAACCTGGATGGCGTTAACATCCAGCCGATCGGTGGCGCCACGGGGGTGATCGAGACGGTCATCAACGATGCCGCGGGCTTCTACGCGGCTGGTCTAACGCCTGCCAGTACCGATGGGACGAACTATACGCTGGATCGCTCGTCGCTACGCGGCCAGACGAGCATCGCTACGCTCACGGCGTCAGAAGATTGGACACTGCCAAACATCGTCGGCCTGCCGATGGCCGCCCAGCATGCGATTGCCATTCGCAACGACCAGCCGCAGATATTCCAGCACCAGGGGCGTACGGTTCGCACGCCGAAGGTGGACTTCATCGACATCGGTTCGGGCGCCGAGGAGGGCATCCTTCGCCGGGCGCCGTTGATTTTGAATCCGGGTATCGGCTTCATCCAAGGTCCGCAGTATGTGTTCAATCTCGACTTGGACGACTTGCTCGGTGGTAGCGGCAGTATCAACGTCGCTAACAACCCGGCCTCGCCCTCGGTAATCATCGATTCCAGTGGCAACGGCGGCGGATTGTTCCTCGAACTCGACCTTCGTAACGGAACCCAAGGATTCGAAGACAAGCAGTTGCTGTTTGACACGGGCGCCGATTTGACCGTGATTTCCGAAATCACCGCCAAGCGGCTCGGCTTTGACGCGGTGCTGGATAAGCCTGACTTTGTGCTCGAAGTAGAAGGCTCGGGCGGTGTGCAGGGTGGCGTGCCAGGGTTCTACGTCGACGAACTCAACATCGACACCGTCGGCGGCAACTTCACACTGCAGAATGTGCCCGTGGCGGTGTTCGACGTCACCAATCCGAACGACCCGGGCAATATCATCGATGGCATCATCGGCATGCACTTGTTCAACGGCCGCAATATTGTGATCGACGCGGAAGCCTCCTTCGGCCAAGGCGGCAATGGCCCGAGTCTGTACATCAGCGACCCGGTGACGAACGTGCGGACTTGGGCCGGAGACGGGACCCCTCCCTCGGGGCCGTGGGCCAATCCGTCGGCTTGGCTCGAAGGATCGGCCCCCGATGAGCTTAGCGATGTGCGTGCCATCGCGACCGAGGATGGCGCCGCTATGCAGCAAATTACAACGGACCTGAATTCTATCGCGCACCGCTTGAAGGTTGCCGGCGCCAACGGCAACACCATGCGGCTGCAAATCGGATCCGTAAGAGACCTCACTGTTTATGGCGAAGTGGTCATAGAAGAGGGGGGCGCGATCTCCATTCCGTCCGGATCAAAGCTCGACGCGCAGTTTGTTAATATTTTCGGAGGCGAGCTAATTGGCACCGGGGAGGTTTTTGTTGGGACTGGTCCAATCTCTGCCGCAGTCCGCAACATTGGCGGGCTGGTAGCGCCCGGCAACAACGGGCTGCGGATCGTCGGAGACTTTTCCAATTTAGAAGAAGGAACGTTCCGCACGTCGATCGGCGAAACAAGAGGTTTGCTCACGGCAGATGTGCTAGAGATTACGCGTAATGCATTTCTCAGCGGCACGCTCGACGTTCGGCTCGACCAGCCAGGGAGTTCCGATTTCGGGATCGGCGATGCCTTTACGATCCTCACCACGGGCGAAGCGATCTTCGGCGAGTTTGATACGCTGTTGCTGCCGCAAGAATATCTGTGGGATATCGACTATCTAACCAATAGCGTGGTGCTCGAAGTCATTGGGTTCCGCACGCCGGGCGATTTTAGTGGCGACGGCTTGGTCGATGTCACGGACTACACTGTCTGGCGTGATGGGTATGGAGACCACTACACGATCGCCGATTATCTGGTCTGGAAGAGCGCCTTCGCCGCTGCCGATACTGCTGCCGCCAGCCTATCGATCAGCGCCCCTGAGCCAGCTTCGCTCTTGCTGCTAACGCTTGCCCTGGCGCCGATCTGCCGCCGCCAACGGCGGTAGCGATTCCGCAGCTTGAGAACCGAATTCCGCTCCGATGAGCCGCAAGCTATAGTAGTTTGCACGGGACTGGACAGCTGGCTTTCTCTCGGGACAAACCAT
>JBCDCL010000212.1:0-5836 GCA_039182175.1 Planctomycetota bacterium | reverse complement strand
CGCTGACACGCCCATCCACCACGAGTTACGAAAGAGTTGGTTCCAACCGATGAGACCAGGTCGGTCACCATCGCCACGTAAAATCTTGTCGTGCTCTTGGACCTGTCTGTGCGTTTCTGCGGCGTGTCGATTCACGTTGCCGGTGCTTTCGCTTTGATAGCCAAGCTCCGACCGCAGAAAGGAGACAACGTTGTCGAGGATTCGCTGCTGGACGGCCCCCTCTGCGCGTAGCTCTTGCTGGCTGTCGAAAAGACTGTCAGTCCGTGAGGCCTGCCGTTCATCACTCACCGAGTTCTCCGTCTTTGACCGTGCTCGCCATTCCTGCTTTGACTTGTTGCCGCGAGAGCGATGCGGAGAAGCCGTCTACCCAAATCCAGCCCAGAGCGCGGCCGAAAGTAAGCACGTCATCCGCTCGATCGGCGTGGCCGGTCGGCACATGAATTACGCCGCTTTTGCCCTCGGCCAGGCTGGCGAGGTTGTTCTTCGACAACAAGCCCAGCTTCTTCTCGCTGTCGTCGGTGGTGCGGACCTCTGGCGCCCAGCAGTCTAGGAGCCGCACACGCACTCGCTGCGTGATCTCAACCGTGAGCGTGTCGCCGTCGTAGACTTCGATCACCTTGCAGCGGGCGGTGATCCCGGGCAAGGGCCGCTCGGGCTCTTCGATCGTCACAGGCTGGACGCCAGCGACAGTTCCGATCGCAACCAGCAACAAGACAACGGGCGGCACTATGAAACGAGTAAGCATCTTTCTATCCCGACCTTGCCGAGCAAACGAACAAACCACACCGACCAATCACGTCTCGCGGGCGATTACGGCCCGGGAGCCCGCGCGACTACCGGAGCCTGGCGACCCGTCGTCGCCGCCTCTTCGCCGCCTTCTCCGCCGCCAATCGTTTGATCCTTGCGGAGGCTGCTGTAGAGGTTGGTGAGGTTCGTTGGCCAGGGACGCAACTCAGGCAGCTGTGTGACCGGCAGGCCTTCGGCAAGATGCTCGAGTCGGTCCTCGGTGAACACGCGATCGAGACGCGGAACCGTGTCGACCATTTCGGTGCTCGTGAAGAAGGCGCCAGGGTCGTAGCCGGAAAGCTGATCATCCTGCAGCATGAACCCATCGGCGAGCGCGCTCTCGCGGTCGACACCAAACAGTTCGATGGCCATGTTCGTGTAGGCCCGTTTGATGTACTGATGAATCTGGCCCGCGAAGGCGGTCGAGATCTCCATTTCCTTTCGGTTCTCGGTGTGCTGCATGGCCTCAGCGAGGCAAAGAAGCACAAGGCCCGCCCAACGCCGCATATGCGGATTGCGAACCTTGAAATAGGGTACCGGATAAACGCGGAAGATCTCGCCGGCGGGCCGCGAGTGGAAGACTTCCATATTGTCTTCGCCAGACGGCACAGCGCGACCGGCCAAGATGTTCGACGCCCGCAGATAAAGCTTGTGCAGACGTTTGCACGTGTTGATCGAAGGCGGGATTCGCAGATCCACGTCCTCGTGATGCATCATGTAGAAGAGGTTGCGACCCATCAGGTCGACCAGGTCGAGAATCTGCGGGTTCAGGCTGCCGAGGTCGTTTGACCAGTTGGGCACGGCGTAGCCGGCTTCGCCGAAGATCCCCACGTTGTACCAGAGGACGGCGTCGGTGTTGGTGATTGGCATCGTGACTCCAAATAGAACTTTGCGTTGTGTGGTGAACTGCTGAAGACGTTTAGCTATTTGCCTTCAGCACAATCCGCGGCGGCGACGAGAATCGTCGCCAGGTCGCGGGCCTCTGTCGGTGTCAGGTCGAGCGATCCATGCTGGACTTTGTCACTGCCGCCAACGGCCGTGGTTTCGCAACGGACTTCCTCGCCGTCGCTGTCGTATAGTCGCCAAACGCGGGTGTGCGTTTCGTCGATACGTGTGGTCGCACTCATGAACGATTCTCACCTTGAAGTTTTTGGTGGATCAGGCTGTCGAGCGTCGTCAGCACTTCGACCGAGCCGGGGTATTTGGTTGCGCATTGCTGGCTTGCCCACTTGTGCGCTTCCGCGAAGTCTGTCGTCTCGTAGGGGACGTACTTGTTGGCGACGAATTCGGTATTCGATGTTGGCTTGTGTGGTTCGGGTGCGGCGGTTGGCGGCTGCGGGGCAGGGTAGGGCGGCTGCCACTCAGGCTCTCGTCTGCGAACTCTCCGTCGCCGAATTCCTTTGAGCATTCCGATTCCGAGCATCGCGACAGCAAGCGGGCCGCTGGTCTGAGCGGCCAGCAAAATCCAAGAGTTGCCCGAGGCCGCGGCGACCTCCTTTAGTCGGGCGGAAACCCAGTCGCGAAGCTTCGAGTTTTCAGTGGCGACATCGTTTCGCGTAGCGACCTGCTTCCGATTCGACCAATCGTCGACTAGCGGCGGGACTCGGTCGCCGAATAGCTCGTCTAGTTCTCCGTCTCGGACGAGGTCACTCGGCAGCTTCGGCGGAGACAGCGATTCAAACCGTTCATCAAGGCTGGCGACTTGATCGGAGATCTTCCCCAACCGCTTATCGAGGGCATCCCACTTCGGCCCGCACTCGCACGACGCCGGCGGAGCCGTGGGTTGGGGAATGAGCCCGTCACGGGCATCCGCCGGCGGCTGCGTGTTGGGCGAGGGCTGTGCGATTTGCTGCCGTCGGTTGCGTAGGTGTTGAATGACTCGTCGGATAGGCTGGCCGACCGTTGCGTACGTCAGACCAGGTTCGTTACCCCACAGCACGCCGACCATCAGACCGCGTGCGTTGATGACCGGACCGCCGCTATCGCCCTGGCGACATTGCGTCGAGATCTTCACGCTTTGATGAGTGGCGTTAAGGGGCCTGGCGTAACCGGCTACGCTGCCCGTCGATTGGCGATAGCTGCCGGCGCCATAGCCGGCGATCGTCAACGGGCCTGACGGCTCTTCTGCAGAGAGCTGCAGCGGGCTACCGGGCAGAGCAGGAGTTTGGATCAATGCCAAGTCGTGCTTTGCATCTGCAGCAACGATTCGACCTGGCGCACGGGCGCCACCGGCCGTTCGGATCTCAAGCCGCCCCCCCTCCGACACCACGTGCCAACAGGTGAGGACGTGGCTAGTGTTGCCGTCGGTGGCGACGATCGCTCCACTTCCGCGGCTGTTGCCTGACACCACGCGAACAACGGCAGGATTCGCCCGCTGTGGTTGATAAGCGGGCGCGTAGAGCTGTGGGTGCTGCTGCGGGATGGGGCAGACGCCACCGACGCACTGGCCGGTTGCGAAGCGTGACACCGCTGCGGCGATCGCCAGCGTGACGAGCGCCAGCAAAACGGCTCGTCGCGATTCTTCACGCACACGGTTGCGAGGATAGAGACGGAGGCCCATCAGCTTCGCCTCCCATGCCGGCGATACCAGGGCCGCCAACCGAAGCATCGGACTGCTAGGTAGAGTGCCCAGCGAGTTCGATAGGGGACGCAATCGTGCTCCATGATCGCCATGAAGAGACTATCCGCCTGCACCCGCGGTATCTCGCCCCGATCGTAGAGGATGTCATGGAAGACGGCGGCTCGGCTGTAGCGGCCGACGCGTGGGAACAACCACCAAAGGAGCCGAGGCACGCTTGCGAAGTCACAGCGGTATCCGCTCGGAGCGGTGACCGATGTAATCGTGTTGTGAAAATGATGATCCCGCGCAAGAACAAACGGCATGTCGTCCCGAGTGGGATCGACGAGAACGTGCAGGCCGTCGGCGGGAATAAAGCGATGCATGGCGAAGCCCTGAAGGATTTAGCCATCCTTGCATACAGATGGCCCGATTTATGCCGCGGCGTCGAAGGTCCGGCACTTCACGCACGGCATCAGCACCATCGCTCCGCACTGAGGGCAGCGTTCCGACGGCACCATCTGATCGAGTTCGTGATCGTAAACGAGCGGTGGCATCCGGCCATTTTTTGCGGCTTGCTGTTCGCCCGCTTGGATGTGACGCCTGATCGTCTCTCGCCCAACGCCGCACGTCGCCGCGGCACTGCGAATGCTGATCCCATCCTTCATTAGTTCGATAGCCATCGCGGCGCGTGTGGCGGCTTCTGCGTGTTTACGACCTCTCGCCATTGCTGTCCTCAATCCGGAATCGGTGGGGGAACTCAGCTAGGTCTGCCAATGGTGCAGGAGTGCCGCGTCGATGTCGGCCTCTGCGATGACGCGAATCGTGCTGCCCGGCGGACGTGCTGGGCTTTGCGTTGGCTGGCGATTCTTTCGCTGCTCAAGAGCCCGCTGGCGGATCTCTTCGGGGGTTGGATCGTTTGGCCCCGGACCGCAGCCCGGGCAATCGTCCTCCTGACACGCCCGCGAGGCTTTGCAGCTACTCCGCTCTGCATACGAAGCGGCGTCACAGCGAACGCATCGGCCGCAGACTTTGTTGTTGCAACCTGGGCAGCAGAAGATGGTCATCGCTTCTGGATCGGCCGGTTCGGCGCCGTACACGCCGCGCTTACCGGTTGCGAGCGCTGAGACCGTACCTCGTGAGACGCCAACCGTTTCAGCGATCTTTCGCTGAGAGAGTTTGCCTTCGGCAAGCAGCTCGAGGACATCGTCGATCACAGTCTTTGCAAGCATCCTGATATTGTCACGTGCAGGTGGCCCGATTCTTCGCGGCGGCCGGTAAACGAAAAAAGCCCGCGTATCCCCGCCTTGCGAATGCAATTAGCGGGGATACGCGGGCTCGGGGAGTACCTCGTAGCCAGCGGCTGTCAGATTAGTGGCTAGTCGCCACGCACCACACGCAATGTCTCCTCTTCATCCAATCGATGATGAGCCAGCTGCCCATGCTGGATTGTCAGCTTTAGGCAGAGTGACCCGTGGTAGTCGCTTCCTTCGAATCCTAGCAAACGTCCGCAAAACGTGCCAAGCACGTTCTCTACTTGCTTCTTCGTGGTATCGGCAACGTCGACCGTGGCGAAGCGACTCATCACCGTCGTTTCGAGCCGGATACGGGCCGAATGAAACGACCCATCTCGGATGAAGCCTTCAACAATCGCTTCGCCGCTCCGGCCGCTGCCGAGCCAGCAGAGGATATTCCTGCAAGCACGTTGCTTGAGGGCGTCGACTCCTTCTCGTGCCGCCGTGCGTGCCATCCCTGAATTGTAGCGCAGAGAAGCAGGATTGCGGATAGATCGTCAAAACTGACACGTCGCCGCGATGTCAGTTTTGGCTCCGAACGCTAGCAGAGCGATCCGCCTCGCGTGTGACGCGACGTCGCGTCACGGATAGACGCGCTCGCGGCCTTGAGCTCGGTCACGCCGGCGTTGGGCTCGCTTGCGACACGCGGCCGAAGCGAACTGCTTCGACAAGGGGACGGGCCGCCCGCAGCCACAACGGCAAACGTCCGGCCGCGTCACGCCACCGTCGAGCGTCTTCTGCAGCGTGACCGAGCTGGCCCCGGTGGCGTGGCTCGTGACTTGGCCTGGCGCCGTCACAGCGTGACGCTCCGGATTTGTGCCGACCAATCCGAACGCATCGACAACGGCTGCGGCCAAAGCACGCCCCATCGGCAGAGGAACGCCGTTGCCGATGGCTCGCTTCTTCGCTGGCATCTTCATGCCGGGCAGCTCATAGTCGTCGGGCAAACCCTGCAGCCGCTTGAGATCCGCTAGTGAGCGGTTATCGCTCGCCAGTGCAGCTCCCTCCGCTGCGGCGTCACAACGACCTCGCGGTATGTTGAGCAGCACGCCAGAGCGGCTGCCAAACTGGATATGCCGCAGTCGCGTGACCGAGCGATCGCCAAGCCATCCCTGGTTGATGTCGAGACGCTGGCGAAGATAGCCGTCGATCTCGATATCCGGCACACGGGCCACGTTCTCCATGAGCCACCACTCGG
>JBCDCL010000211.1:0-5886 GCA_039182175.1 Planctomycetota bacterium | reverse complement strand
GCAGAAGTTTTTTCGCTTCAGAATCGCGCGATTTGCCCGCGTCCGAATCGAATCTAAACGACTTACGTTCGCAATAAGTGGCGATTCGGGCAATCTGTAGAAAAGTCCAATAACAGCCTAGCGGGCATTTTTCCAAATCCAAGCAACACTCTTGAGCGCGCCGTTTTGGGCCACCGCGAACAATTCCTGGCCACCCTCTAGTTCCTGATTCGCGGCCGGCATGGAGTAGGCGTGACTCGTCAGCCTACCTGCGTGCCTGGGGTCGGCAGCCCGCATCTTCGTCCGAATTTGTGTGAGTGATTGTGAATATTCGTTAGATTATGATCGTAGATGGAGTCTTCTGTATCGACGCATCTTGTTACTCATCAATGCGTTACTTCGTTGCGTGAGTTCATTGTCCGCCCAGTTCGGGTTGACTCAGTTTGAGGTCAAACCAGTTCGGGTTGGCCCAGTTCAGGTTGACCCAGTTCGGAACCAGAGAGAAGCATGCCGCCGATTTTCCCACTTTCTATCTCGACGTGCCGACGGCGTCGGCCTCTGCTGCCGAAGCTCGGTGTGTGTTGGCTCGTCGTGGTCTTGCTTTCGTGCCTCGCCTCGCTTTCGTCGCGTGCGGTTGCTGCCGACAAGCCGAACGTGCTTGTCTTCTTCGCCGACGACTTGGGCTGGGCCGACTGGGAACATGACGCCACTGTCAATCCGAATGGCAGCCCGGTTTACCAAACGCCCAATATGCTTCGGCTGGCCCGAGAGGGTTTGGTTTTCAACAACGCCTATGCCTCGGCGCCCGTTTGCTCGCCAACGCGGGCATCGCTGATGACGGGGCAAACCTCGGCTCGGCACGACTTTACCGACCACAGTGGTGGCGGAGCGAACAGCACCCCGACGCTTAGCTCGCCGTCGTTTACTCGCACCATCCAGGGCAGTGCGACGACGCTTGCCGAGTCGCTTGGCTCATCGGCCGGCGGGTACGACACGGGTTTTATCGGTAAGTGGCATGCTGGCGGTCAGCCAACTAATCACGGCTTTGACTACAACATCGCTGGTGGCGGCGCCGGTTGCCCCTGCAATCCGGTCTCCGATGGCTTCTTCGCAGGTTCCGATGGCCGTTGGAGCGGCATG
This sequence comes from Planctomycetota bacterium, assembly GCA_039182175.1. Classification (GTDB taxonomy): domain Bacteria; phylum Planctomycetota; class Planctomycetia; order Pirellulales; family Lacipirellulaceae; genus JBCCQL01. The sequence goes on along the minus strand of JBCDCL010000211.1, from coordinate 4,767 downwards.
CCGGGCATCGACTCGTTTGGCCAGTTTCCGGCCGATACGTATCTGACGGACGTACTTTCGGACTTCGCCGAAGACTACATCGCCGATAAAGCCAACGACCCGGACCCCTTCTTTCTGATGATGGCGCCGTACCAAGTGCATGTGCCCCTCCAGGCGCCGGCCGCCACCATCACGAAATATCAAAATCGAATCGCGCAGCTTCAAAGCCAAGGCGTCGATCTTCAAGGACACGACAATCCGATTTACGCGGCGATGGTCGAAGAGATGGACAAGGCCCTCGGCCGGGCGCTTGATCGCCTGGACGACCCGAACGGCGATGGCGATACGTCGGATAGCATCCGCGACAACACGATCGTCATGCTCGCATCGGACAATGGCGGGCTGACGATCGGCGAACTCGGCTCGGCGCCTGCTACCGAGAACGGTCCGCTACGGTCGGGCAAAGGAAGCGTTTACGAAGGTGGCATTCGGACTACCTTCATCACCAGCTGGACAGGCAACGCGAATATCGCACAAAACACAACGACCAACGCGCGGGTGTCGACCCACGACATTTACCCGACGCTGCTGGAGCTGGCTGACTTGGACAGCAATCCGTCGGTGCCACGCAACGCCAACATGGATGGCGTCAGCTTCGCCGGCGCCTTGGAAGGGGGCGCCCACGATCGCGGGTACCAATACTTCCACTACCCACACCGCAGCAACCAGGACAAGCTCGGCGGCTCGATTGTTACTGGCGGCTCGTTTGTCAGTGCAATTCGCGATGATGATCACAAGTTGATTTTCTTCTACGAAACACGTGACTACGAACTCTACAACCTCACCAACGACATCGGCGAGACAACTGATCTGCTATCCCTCGAACCGCAGAAAGCGTTTGAACTGAGCTTGGCCTTGAATATGTACCTGCGAGAAGTCGGCGCCGGCATGCCGATCGCGCAAATAACGGGCCAGCCGGTCGCCGCACCCAACGTGCTGTGGCTCACGCCCGAAGGCGACTTCAATGGCGATGGCGTGATCAATATCCAGGACTGGACGCTACTTAGGAACAGTGTCGGCAACCAGTACAGCGTGGCGGACACCGTGGTCGGCTATCAGACCGGTGGCGACATCAATCTCGATGGCGTGATCGACCGAGATGACTTCGCCGCCTTCAAAGATGCGTTCAATGGCGTCAACGGGCCGGGTGCGTTTAGTCGGATGCTCGAAGGCGTTCCCGAGCCTACCTCCGTGATTCCCGCGACGATCATCATCGGGTCGTTGCTCGCACGGAGGGATTCCCGTTGAAACGATCGATCTTTATGGCGCTGGCTGTGGCGCTCGGTTGCCTCGTAGCCACACCGCCCGCTCTGGCGGCGCTTGTGGCACGCTACACATTTGATGATGCCGACGTGATCGGCACGTCGGTGATCGACGTGGTGGGCGGCCACAATGGGTTCTTAATAGGCAGCAACGCAGAAACTGGCGTCCCGGGCGTCCTTGGCGAAGCCCTGCGTCTGCCAAACGACGACGGTAATTCGTTCGTCAGGATTCCGGCAAGCGTCAACCCGGCGCCAAGTGGAAACAGCCCTCGTACGTTTACGACTTGGTTTAGCCAAGAAGCGATTGGCAGCGAGAATAAGATTTTTGGCTACGGGTTGAACGGTCCGCGAGCGTTTGAAATCTCGCTTGAAGGCGGCGGCATCCGCCTGCGATATGGTGTGGGCAATGTCACCTGGACGACACCGCTCGATTTTGTTGGCGCCGACGCGGGCTTTCATCATTTGGCTGTTCGCGTGCCCGATGGGGCTTTTGATTATTTAGATGTCGATGTCTTTGTTAATGGCATTGAACTTAGCGGCGTACCGACGGGAGGCAATCCTGGAGGCACCTTCCTAAACACCGGTGGCGGAGCTACGACAGAGTTGTTCATCGGCACCACGCCCATCTTTGATCGATCGGGCGACTACATCGGCCTGGTAGACGATTTTCGCATCTACGACCACGCTCTGTCGGACGCGGAGATTTGTGCACTAGGATGTGGCTCGGGCGAGCCCGATTCGCTTGTGCTGGAGGTCGATCCGCTGACCGGCGCCGCGGCAATTCGTAACCCAACGGACGCGGCAATCAACTTCGATTACTACGAAATTACCAGCGGCCAGGCCTCTATTGCCGACGCCAGCTGGATCGCCCTGGAAGATCAAGCGAACGCCGAATTCCCGAGCGGCGGCGGCACCGGCAATGGCTGGGAAAGATTCGGCAGTGGCACCGCTCAACGGATCGCCGAAGCACGGCTCATCGGTTCGTCAGAGGTGGGTGTCGATGACTGGGTTGGACTCGGTCCCGTGCTCGATCCCACCAAACCGCAGGACCTTGAGTTTACCTATCGCGATGGCGACTTCTTTCGCACTGGCGAGGTAGAGTACGTCGCCAGCAATGGCGTCGAAGGCGATTACAATCGCGATGGCGTGGTCGACATCCTTGACTACACGCTTTGGCGGGACAATCTCAATAAGACGTTAGTGCTACCGAACGACGCCACGCCGGGCGTGATCAGTGGCTCTGACTACGCCGCCTGGAAGGCAAACTTTGGCGTGGCCGGTTCCGCGAGCCTTGCGACGCAGGCAACACCCGAACCGGGCGCCGGTTTCTTGGCGCTCGTGGCGATGGCGCCGTGGCTAGGCCGTCGACGGTTACGCCGCGGTTAGTCGGCTAGGGACCGATTGCCGCCAAGTATTCTTGTCGCCTACCGTCGACGGTTTTGGCAAACCGGTGGTAGAGCCGGCCATCGGCAGGGGTCATCGTGGCAAACGTATCATCGCCCAACTGGTTAGTGGCGATTGGCGTGTACCGCTCGGGCGTCGCGACGAAGACATGCGTGGCGCCGCGCTCCGTGCTGATGTACAGATTGCCGCCGACCTCTACGAGCGACGCACTGCAGGCGCCACTCAGCCGGGCTTTCCACATCTGCTGGCCGTCAGCACATCGCCAGCAATAGGCGACCCCTACTTCGTCGCTGACGCCGTAGAGATACCCCTCGTGGGTGATCAGCGACGACTCGTAGCACTTCACGCTATTTTGCCAAACAACGGAGTGATCGCCATCAAGGCGAACCGCCAGCGTCGCATTGGGCGGATAGCCACCGCTGGCGAAGCCTAGGCCGCTCGCCTCGTCCCAGACCATCGTGCCGCAGGTCGCCTGCCAAGGCGCCGGCGTCTTCCAAAGCTGGTCGCCACTGTCGGCGTCGTAGAGTGTCACTTGAGCATTGCCACTCAGCAGCAATTGCGTGCCGCTAGAGAGGGGCAATCTCGCGGGCGGCGAATAGCTAAGGTACTGCGGCCGGTCGGCCGACCAACGCTCCTGCCCCGTGCGTGTATCGAACGCTTTGATCGAGCTGCCTGGGCCATCAAAGACGCTGGTGACGATCACCTTATCGCCGACGACGACCGGGGAAGTTCCGTAACCGAATGAGTATTGCTGCGGCGCGTACGAAGTGGCTCGCGTTTGCCACAACTGGTTGCCATCGAGATCGAATGCGGTGACCCATGCAGCCGCCTCGTTGCCGAACACCGCGAAGACCCGCTCGCCATCCGACGCCACGGTTTGACTGGCGTGCGTATTGTTGCGATGGATGCCCCGCTCCAAGCCGCCGCGGTGGACCAGCTTTTCCGCCAGGAGCTCTCCTGTTTGGCGGTCGAAGATCAGTAGCGACTGCGTTTGCGCTTGCTCATCGCTCGTCGTCAGATAGATGCGATTGCCTACGAGCGTCGGCGAAGAGTGCCCGGCGCCAGGCACCGGCGTCGCCCAGGCGAGGCCCTCGGTTTCACTCCAAGTGGTCGGCGCCGTGGCGCCTGGGGCAGCATGGTGGTCGCCTGTTGGACCCCGCCATTGCGGCCAGTCCTCGGCCCAAACTTGCGACGTTGCCACGCCAAGCACGATCGCCAAAACAAGTTGTACGCCTCGTCGCAACATCGCATTCTCCTTGCTGGCCTCGCCCCGGCCGTGTGAGTTTCCCCTCGCCAGCGGTTGTAAGCGAGTCTCCGCAGGCTGCCTAGCCACACCGCGGCTTGCCGCCGCAGTCGGGCTGTTAATCGCCGATCAGAAAGCAGGGCGATCGGATTCAAGCCCCGGATCCAAATGGTACGCCCGCTGCCGATGAATCGCCGCCTGTTCCGAGGCATTCGTATTGTCGAGGCAATCTGCCAGCCACAGGTGGGCGTCGGCCAGAAAAGCGTCGCGAGACAATGCAGCCCGAAAAGCCTGGATCGCTTGTCGGTAATCGCCAGCCCGCGCGGCGATCTTCCCTTGCAAGAGCGACGCCTCGGCGTTTTCGCGATCCTCACGAAATGCACGCTTGACCATCTTGGCGGCCGTTGCGTCGTCGCCCAAATGGAGGCTCGCCTCGGCGTGGATCAGCAAGGCGGCGAGGTCGCCGTCATCGGCCGCCAGAGCGGCTTCGCAGTCGCTCACGGCGCCCGAAAAATCGCCCATCGCCAACCGTGCCTCGCCACGATGCTGATGGGCCTCGCCATCGCTGGGGTCGTGCTTCAGAACTTCTGTGAATATCGTCGCGGCATCTTCGTACTCCTCCCGCCCCATCAAGAGTACGCCGTGAGAAAAGAGTTCGTCGACATGCCCCAGTTGCAAATGCGATAGGTTGGGAAATCGCCGCGTGCGTTGCTTGCGACGCGGTTGCGGATCAGGTTTGCGATTCGGTTTCTCGACAGCTTGAGGTGCGTTCATCGCCACGCTGTCCGCCGCCGGCATCCACTGGCTTGGGTCTTGCTG
>JBCDCL010000210.1:0-5886 GCA_039182175.1 Planctomycetota bacterium | reverse complement strand
CCGTGAGCTTGGGGCCGACGATTCTACGCATCGAAACCGCGGCGATCGCGATGGCGAACTTGTACGCCACGGCGCTACGTGCCTCTTGATCTCCCACGCGGCTACTGCGGTGCGGCATCGACCGCTGCGGGCTCGGGCTTCACGATCGTGCCAAACAGATGGCCACCGTAGCCGTCACCTTGCCAGTAGCCGGCGTAGCGGCCGTCGTGAATCAGGACGCGGGCCGTGTACTCGCCCAAGCCGGGGAAGCCAACTTTGTCGACCACAATCACCGCGGTATCGCCTGCCCACTTAACTGGCAGGGTGATTGGCAGCAGGACGTTCTTGTCGCCGTAGACAATCCGGGCGGGGATTAGCCACTGGTCGTCGCCCACTTTGCGGACGTCGCCCAATTCATACCGCTCGGGCTTCGCCTCGCCGCCCGCTTCGCCCACGGTGAAGTTGCCTACGAGCGTCGCCCGGCTCATTTGCTCGGCGAACGCCTCTTCGGCGGGAGTCATCGGCAGTGGTTCGGCCGGTTCGTCAGCAGAGACTGTCCCGGCAACAAAGAAGCACGCTGCAACCATCAAGCATCGCCACAACATCGCACGCCTCCGACAACCGTTGAGCAGAACCTTAAAAATACCACTCAATCATTGTCGCGAACCAACAGCAGCGAAGCAAATGCACTGGCGGCAAGCGTTAGCGTGTCCAAGTGTTGTAGTACTGGCCCGTATCGCCGTAGCGCGAGGCATTGCCAGCGGCGGCGGCCGAACTAACGCGGGGCGCCGTGGCGACCGAGCGGCCATTGCGGCGGCGGAGTTGCTCGTTTTCGATCTGCTGTTTCTGGGCGGCCCGCTCTCGCTGAAGCTGCGGACGTACGAAGGTGTAGTAGTTGGGCGTCGACTCTTCGAACTCCTCGCGAAACAGTCCCAGGTACGCCGTCACGGTGGGTTGCTCTGTGACCTCGTCAAACGGACGTTCGTTAGCAGGCTCCGTGTACGACGCCTGCGAGACATACCGTCGTGGCGCCACCGGCTGGGGCATCGCCTCGCGGCGTTTGCCGTAGTAACGCATGACACTCTCCGCCGTGCGGTCCATTGGCATCTGCCGGGGCGAAGCTTGTGGCATCCGCTGAGCGCGGGCGCCCGGATTGACGAGCCGCTGCCGCGATTGCTGCGGCATCGCCCTCTTGAGCATCGGCTCCCAAACGTAAGAGTCGTTCCGCAAGTCTTGCCGCAAGGCGTAGACGTCGTTGGCGGACTGAGCAAAAGCCAGCGAACTGCTTAACGCGGTTGCAGCGACTAACGCTAACAGCCCTGCCGTCCACGGCATCGAAAACAAACGCATCATGCTTGCACCACCGAGTGGAAGATCGAACGATCGGCAATCACACGGCCCCATGGACCGCCTGCCTATCCGATACAATCGTCACAATCGGCCATCAACTTCGCGTCGACTGGCTCGATTTTTGGCCGCGGTCTGAAAGCAGTGCTAGCAACGCCTGGTAGCAACCGGCTGCGTCGGCTTGCTCAATGGCTTGTTTCGCCTTCCAAAGGCATTCGCCCTGCCGGACAGTGAAAACCACAGCGGCCCTCGCTGGTGGCGGATCGGGAACTAGCCACCGGCCGATGGCTTCGACCAACTCTGCCATGCCCTGGCCAGTGGTCGCGCTGACCATCAGCAAATCGCCCGTGAGCGGGTCGTTGGCGTCCGACTCGGCTGCAAGGTCTGCCTTGTTGGCGACACGCAGTAGATGCTCCGCGTCGCGAACCGGCAGCCCAAGAGCTTGCAGCAAGACATCCGATTGGATCGTTCCTGGCGGCGACACGAACTCAGGCCCGTAGGCTTCGACCAACAGCAGCAGATCGGCATCGGCCGCAGCGGTGCGGGCTAGCTCGATGCCGGAAGCTTCGATTGCATCGCGTGGCGTCCGCAGGCCGGCAGTGTCGGCTAGTTCGACGGGCCAGCCGGCGATTGCCGCGGCGGCGGTCACCACATCGCGAGTTACGCCCGGTTGATCGTAGACAATAGCTCGTTCGTATCCGACGAGGGTGTTGATCAAGCTACTCTTACCAACGTTCGGCGGCCCAGCGAGCACCACCTTCCACGGCCGCGTGAGGTGCAGCCCGCATGCAGAGCGTTCGATCAACTCCGTTAGTAGCAAGTCGACCTTTGGCAACTCACCATCGCGAAGTGACTGAATAATGCCGATTACGGCCGAGCGAAGGGCCCCCGCCAATTGATCGAGCAGAATGGCTGCGGTGCGATCGGTCTGACATTCGGCGAGTGCAAGGCGAGCCTCGGCTTCGATCGTTGATGCCGTCGCCTCGATGGCCGCCGACCAACTCTGCTCGACACAGCCGGCCTCCACCAAGTCAGCCATCACCGCGCCCACTGCGGCGACGCCGCCGTGACAGTGGACCTCAACCGTTTCGTCGCCCGTCCGGCAGACCACCAACTCCTCACCCATTGGGTCTCGCCAGCGACCAAACCGAATCGCATCAGTCGGCTGCTGGGCGAGCGGCTTGCGATTGGCGGCAAGGAAGTATCGATCGACTGCCGCGATGCTGTCAGGACCGGTGACTTCGACGACGGCCACCGCACTGCGGCCCGAAGGCGTCAGAACAACAGCATGAGTCGGCGTCATCGCTCGACATCCGATTGACTATCGCCTGGGCCTGCGTCGCCAGCGGCAATAGCGATGCCCGATAGCACCAAATCGGGCAGGTAGCGTACCGTCCGGTCGGGTCCGCCAAGCAAGCGAGCAACCGACGGCGCCGCGCCGCCCGTCAAGAAGACCTGCGGCGGGGTAACGAGGCGATCACTTTGGCGAGCGATGATCTCACGCACGGCGCCCACTGCTCCCCAGAACAAGCCGGCGTGAATCGCGTCGGCCGTGTTCTTGCCTACAGCGTCGGGCGATTCATCCAGCTCCGTCACACCGCTGCGGGGCAGGGCGTCGGTCTGTTCGTCTAGCGCTCGCGACGCCATGGCGATGCCGGGCAAGATGGCGCCCCCTTCGAAGGCCCCATCCGTGGCAATCAGGTCAACGGTAATCGCCGTTCCGAGATCGACCACAATCGCCGCCCGATCGGTGTGCCTCAGCCGATTCGCCGCCACGGCGCCGAGTAAGCGGTCGATGCCTACCTGCTCGGGCAGTTCGGTCCGAACCTCGATGGGCAGGGCAGCATTCGTCAGCCGCGTTACGTTCGCGTCGGCGAACAACGACTCGGCTTTCACCAGATCAAACAGCGCGTGTTCGCCCTGGCGATTGACCGAAGCGACGGCGACCGTTTCCACGGATCCTTGCAACGCCAGCCAATCGGCAAGCTCGGTCGCGGCGGATGATCCGGCTGCCACAGGCGGGTTGAGCGTTAGCGATTCGCTCGGCGATGAGAGCGCGGGGCCAGCGATCGGCAGGGGCGCCGACTGCGCAGCACGGACGCAGTCGCCCGGTTGATCGAACCGGCCAAGCTTGATGCGGCTGTTCCCTATATCGATAGCGAGAAGCAAACTTGCGGTCCGGTTCGCAGGGCATTCACGGCGTGGCACTCCCAACGTGTCACCGTCTTCAGACTACGAACTCGTGGCGCCCAACTCCAGCGGCCTGTTGACGCTCGGGGGGCAGCAGTTAAAATTCGGGACTGGACTGCCAGCAAGCCATGGCAGCCAGATTCGTGGGCTCGTGGCGGAATTGGCAGACGCGCATGCTTGAGGGGCATGTGCCCGCAAGGGCGTGCTGGTTCGACTCCAGTCGGGCCCACTTTTGTGTTGTTCGATGCTCGGTGGCGACTACTCAGGCAGGCTTTGCTGGCGATGAGTGGCGCCAAAAGCCGAAGTGTCGAGCACTAGAGTATCGTGCCACGAAGCACGGCGTCGGCGAACCTCAAGTCGACAAGCGAATCCCCAACTCGGGAACAAGCAAAACTTGCCAGCAGGCCTGTGGGACTCCCGCAGGCCTGTCGGCATTTTGGCAGGACAATAAAGTTGCTGTTGAGACTCAGTCATATTTGCTCGGCGCCAAGCTTTTCCAGCGCCAATGGGGCCCGTCTTTCATGGCGCCTTGCCGACTGACAGTCTCCCGCCAACAAATTCAATAAACGGCCATCACTCGCCACACCCAAATCAACGAGTCAATCATGAGCGACTTTCCACAAGTCATGCAGGACGCGATCAACGATCAAATCAAGAACGAACTCCATTCGTCCTACTCGTACCTGTCGATGTCCGCCTACTTGGAGCACAAGCAGTTTCTTGGCTGCGCCCAATGGATGCGATTGCAGAGCCAAGAAGAGTATTCCCACGCGATGCGGCTGTACGACTTCTTGATCGCCCGCGGTGGCCGGGTGAAGCTGCAGCCGATCGAGCAACCGCCGTGCGATTATGAATCGATCGTCGACGTCTTCGAAAAGGCGATGAAGCAAGAGCGAACCGTCACGCAGCAAATCGATCGCCTGTGCGAACTGGCCTTCAGCGAAAAGGCGTTCGCTGCCGTGGTTGAACTTGAATGGTTCGTAAAAGAGCAAGTCGAAGAAGAAAAGACGATTCGCGACATCGTCCACAAGTTCCACTTGGTGAAGGATGATCCGGCGTCGCTGTTGGACCTCGACCGCGAACTAGGCGAGCGCAAGCCCGAAGAAGACGAAGAGGGCTGATCGCCAGCTTAGAGAAGCACACTCACGCGGGCGCCTCGCCGCCGAGCACATCGCGATACGCCTCGGCGACTTGGCGTGCCATCGTGTCGTCGGAGAAGGCCTCGGCGTGCCGGTTGAGGGCAGCGTGAGAGAGCTGCTCGTAGTCGTAGGCGCCGGTGACGATTTCCTCGATCGCTGCCGCCATACCACCGACGCTACCTGGTTCGACCAAGCGGCCGGTCTTGCCGTCGAGCACTGCCTGGGAGACCCCTTCGCAGTGGGTGGCGACTACGGGCAGCGCCGCCGCCATCGCTTCTAGGACAACCATCGGCAAGCCTTCGCCAAACAGACTTGGCAGGGCAAGCAGATCGATCTTCGCTAGTTCGCTCGCCACGTCGTTGGTAAAGCCGGTCCAATCGATGGCATCAAGCACTTCCAACCGGCGAGCCAAGCCGATCAGTTGCTGTTCGTAGGCTTCGCTTTCAAACGAGCCGATCATCCGCAGCCGGAGATTGTGCCCTCGGGCTCGCAGCGCGGCGAGCGATTCGATCAGCACCTCAGCGCCTTTACGCGGGCGGAACAGGGCGACCATGCCAACGGTCCAAGCATCGGTTGGTTGGCAACGGGGCTGAGCACCGGCAATCGCGGGCACGCCATTCAGTACGCACTGCATTCGCTCGGAAGCAACTCCGACCGAGTGCATGTGTTCGGTCAGCGTTGGTGAGACGGTGATTAACTTCGCTGCAGAGCGAATCGCAAACCGTTCGACACGGTCGTTCACCCAGTTGCGAATGCGATGCGTCGAATCGCGGCTCGTCGGACTATGCACGTGGTAAACCATCGGCACACCCGTTGCCCGAGATGCAAGCGAGGCGATCAAGGCCGAGCGCGGCGTGTGGGCGTGCAGCAGGTGGTAGTCGCCGTCGCGGAGCATGCGGGTCACGAATCGGACCGATCGCAAATCCCAACGAGACGCCATGGAGACTTCCGCCAGCGGCGTATTGATCGACTCGCGGACGTCGCCAAACCGTCCCGCCTTGAGTGCGACGAAACCGACGTCAAATCCGTGGTCGGGCAAACGCAGTCCGAGCAAATCTTGCACCCGCTCGGCGCCGGCGAAGTGCTCGCCATTGATCACGTGCAGCACCCGCCAGCTGCGGGGTGTATCGACATCGGGGTAATAGCGTAGCAGTTCGGTCGCTTCGGAAACGACCGACGGCGCCGACGCGGGCGAGGGTTGGGGAGTCATCTGGGCAGTGGCGATTGGCGG